>QHTS01000278.1 GCA_003220905.1 Gemmatimonadota bacterium
AAGGGAATGCAGCAAAAGGTGCAGTTCATCTCGACCGTGCTCCACGACCCGGATCTCCTGGTTCTCGACGAGCCGTTCTCGGGGCTCGATCCCGTGAATACTCAGGTGATGAAGGACACCGTGCTCGACTTGCGCCGTCGCGGGAAGACGATCCTGTTCTCGACCCACATCATGGAGCAGGCCGAAAGGCTGTGCGAGCAGTTGTGCATCATCGCGCTGGGACGGAAGCTGGTGGACGGCGCGCTCTCGGACATCAAACGGACCCATGGCGGACACCATCTCGTCGTCGGATTCGACGGCAGCGCCGGCGCCGCGCAGCAAGTCTTTGCCGACCGGGGTCTGGTGAAGAAGGTGGACGACTACGGGCAGTTCGCCGAGCTTGAGCTCGCGTCGGGGGCAGACGCGCAGGTGATCCTGCAGCGACTCGTAGTCTCCGGTGCCCGGCTCTCGCGGTTCGAGCTGATGGAGCCGTCGCTCAACAAGATCTTCATCGACCTGGTGGGGCCGGAAGCGGCGACAGCCGTGATGCGCCCGGAAGGCGAGGCCGCCCGTGCGTAAAGTCTGGGCCGTCATTCGCCGTGAGTTCGTCGAGCGGGTACGGAGCAAATGGTTCTGGGTGTCGGCCGCCCTGGGGCCTATCTTCTTGGCCACTCTGTTTTTCCTGCCGCTCCTATTCGCCGGCTCCGGTGGCCCGGAGCGGATCGTGGTCGTGGACGGCACCACGACGCGGTTTGGCGAGCGCGTCGCGGACTCGCTCGCTGCCAGCGGAACCTTCAAGGTTGCGGCCCGGGTGGCGCCGCGGGCGGGCCTCCTTGACTCATTGACCCGGGCGGTGATCGCCCGACGGCTGGACGGGTTCCTGATCCTCACCGATCAGACTCTGGAGGCAGGCATCGCCGAGTACCGCGCATCGAACGCCGCAGCGCTCCAGGAGATCGCCGAATTGAAGGGAGTGCTCGGGCGGTTCGCCGTGAGCACACGGCTCCAGCGCGCCGGCATCAGACCGGAAGTCGTCGACGAGGTGCAGCTGCGGATCGATCTACAAACGAAGAAGATTTCCGGGTCGACGACGAGCGGCCAAAGCTCCGCCCAGTCCTTCTCGCTCGCCTATATCATGGCGATCCTGTTGTTCATGGCCATCGCCGCTTACGGCGTAAACGTGATGAGCTCGGTGCTCGAGGAAAAGACCACGCGCGTTGTCGAGGTGCTCGTGTCATCCCTTCGGCCGTTCCAGTTGATGCTCGGTAAGATCCTGGGCGTCGGCGCCGTTTCGATCTTCCAGTTCGTCATCTGGGGAGTGTCGGGCAGGCTACTGCTCACCCAGCGCGCGGCGCTTGGTGGTGGGATGGCGTCGGCCGAGAGTGGTGCGGAGGCGTTCGAGTTGCCGCAAGTGTCCACGGGGACGATCGCGATCTTCCTCGCCTATTTTCTCGGGGGGTTCCTGTTCTATTCCGCCATGTTGGCCACGGTGGGCGCAATCTCCTCGAGCGATCAGGAAGCGCGACAAGCAGTGCAGCCCGTGATTTTCTTGTTGATGATCGCGTATCTGTCCATCTGGGCCCTTTCGAGCAATCCCGAATCGACGTATGCGGTGACGATCTCTCTCATCCCGTTCACCTCACCCATCGCGATGCCGGTGCGGTGGGCGGCGAGCATCGTCCCCGCGAGCGAGCTGGCGACTTCACTGGCGATGCTCGTGCTCGGCATCGTGGCGGTTACTTGGATTGCGGCGCGCATTTACAGAATCGGTATTCTCATGACGGGCAAGCGGCCGAGTGTTAAAGAGCTCGCCCGCTGGGTGCGGGCGTGACGCGTCAGAGCGAGACGCCAGAGCCTTCCGGTGAGGGATTCTCCGTCAAGGAAACCGAGAAGAAGCCGACCCGGAGCGCCCGGCGCTATGTGCTTGCGCTGCCGGTGCAGCTCGCGCGCGGATCCGGCCTCACCCGCGACGTGAGCGCCGGCGGCGTGTATTTCCTCACCGACCAGGCCTATCCGCTGGATTCGCAGCTCGACTTGACCCTCGTGTTCGGCGCCACGCTACCGGAGTCACCGATGCAGGTGCAGTGCCACGCGCGAGTGGTCCGGGTCGAGCCGCATAGCGATGGTGTCGGCATCGCCGCCGCCATCACGTCTCTCAGCTTCGCGTAGTTCAAGCAGCCAACTCCACTCTACCAAACGATAGAGCGCGCTCTATCGTGCATTACTCGCCGTCCGCCGGTGTCACTGATGTGCCACACGGCTGAAGGCCTGCGAAGCGCCCTCCGCTAGGTGGGCCCTGGCACAGCCGTTGCTTCGACGCCACACCAAAGGCGCGCGTGCGGGCGATGCGGTGGATAGGACGCCGTCACGTCTCCGGGTGCGCTGGGCGCGGCTAGGCCGAGCGTGCGCGCCATGACGAACGCCGGCCGCCCACACAGTCGGTGGGCCTTCTCTGGAGGTGGGTTGTGAAGCGCACCCCTGTACTTTCGGTCGCCGTACTGCTGCTCATGACTGCCTGTGCGGACGAGCCCCAAAAGCTGACGGGGCCGTCCGCACGCCCGGCGATGCAGGTTTCGTCGGCCCGCGCGTCTTCGACGGTGTGCGTCGCGTACGCCAAGGCGCTTGAGCGCGCCCAGGCACGCGTGGCGGCGCGGCCGGGTGTGGTCGGCCTGCTGCATCATGTGAACGCGCTCAGCGCGGTCATCACCGACGCTTGCCGTTGAGCCGCGCCATGAATACGAGCGGATGCTTGGCGCACCGCCTGCGCACCCTTGTCACGCTGTGCGGTCTCGGCCTCGGACCGTCCGTTCTGAGCGCTCAAAAGGCGCTGGTCTACTGCCCAGTCGGGATCGATCCCACGGGCTGTACGACGCTCGTCCAGTCGCTGGGCGATTCCGGGGGTCCGTTCGCGCAGCGCGTGGACATGGGCTACGACGGAACGGACGGGACGATCGATCTCGCGAGCGCCGACCTCTCACCCTATGCCGTGTTCATCGTCCCTGCCCTGGCGGATAACGCCGACACCAAGCCATATGACCGCTTGCGGACCGCGACGGTGGCCAGCCGGCTACGCAACGTGCTGCTAGGGCGAATTGCGGTCTGGTCCGGCACACCGGATCAGGGCACCGTGAGTCGTACGGAGAAGAACACCCTCGTTCGCAATCTCGCCGTGTGGGGGGCGGCGAACTACGCCACGTCGGGGTTGAGAGGCCTCGTCGTCCTGCAAGACTATTCGGACTCGCTGGCGGAGCGCTACGCGTGGGTAGCGGAGATTTCTCGGCTCGCCGTGGCAGCGGACTCTGCGCCCGGGATTTATAACGAGGTCCAGGCATTGACGGCCACGGCGACCCGTTCGGGATCGAGCCCCCCGGGGCCTCGTCCAGCGCGACGGCGGATGCGAGGGGCGGGACCTCGGGAAGCCAGGTGGTGCTGGTCTCCTCCCTGGGGCACGGGAACGGCGCCGCCACCGTGAAGACGGACCAAGCCGACTACGCCCCGGGCCAGGTCGTAACCATCACCGGCTCGGGGTGGCAGTTTGGTGAAGTCGTCTCGCTCGTGCTGCACGAAGATCCCGCGATCGACACGCACCCCACGCTGACCGCGACGGCCGATGCGTCCGGGCACATTCTCAACAACCAGTTTGTACCGGATGTGCACGACGTCGGCGTGAGGTTCTACCTGACCGCGACGGGCCAGACGTCTGGGTCCGTGGCGCTGGGGACGTTTACGGATGACAATTTCAGCGTCGGCGCCGTTTCGCCGGCGTCTGGTCCGACGTTAGGCGGGACCCCAGTCACGATTACCGGAACCAGCTTCACTAATGGCCGACAGCCGTTCACCGTGAGCTTCGGAACCGGTGC
>QHTS01000279.1 GCA_003220905.1 Gemmatimonadota bacterium
TGGATGCCCCACACGCCCATGGCGTCGGGCCTCGAGGTGGCGGAGCGGATCCGTGCCACGGTCGAGTCCACCACCTGGCGGTGGAGCGGGGAGGCGTACGGCCTGACGATCTCGTGCGGCGTGGCCGCCTACCCGGACACCGTCCGCGACCTCGCGTACCTGCGGGGCACCGCCGACGCGGCGCTGTACGCCGCGAAGCAGGGGGGTAGGAATCGCGTGGAGCGGGCTCAGGGAGATGTGACGCGGTACACCGGGTGAATCTCCCACAGGGCCCGCACCGATGAGTTGCAACGCCCGTGCTCTCCGTCAATCTTGTCGCTCCGCCGCCCGCCGCGGCGATGCTGCCCGTCGAAGAAGGCAGCCCCGCTGATGAGCGCCCGCACCGGCCGGGCGAGGACCCCGCCCCTGCGGATCTTCCTGTCGCCGATCAGCGAGTCGAGCGCCGCCCGGGCCCCCGCGTAGCGCGCGCTGTATTTCCGCGCCGGGATCTCGACGACGATGCAGGAATCAGCAGGACTGTCCGCCCCCTCGGTGAGCTCGACGTGCCAATCGCCGTCGTCTTTGAACTTGTCCACCCGTCGCACCCATGCGGTGACGCCGTAGACCCCCAGCTCGCGCTGCGAGCGGGGGGCGCACCGGTCGCGCGGCCCGAGGTCCGGGGGCGCCCAGGTGGCGAGGATCGCCGAAACCGATGTCGCTTGCGGCGCGAGGTCGGCGAGCGCCGTGTCCGTCTTCTGCGTCCAGCGGTAGCGAGGCTCCCGGCACACTTGCGCCCCGACAGGCGCCCCGGCCAGCAGGCCGGCGAGCCCGAGCGCGACGAGCGCCGCGGCCGGGTCAGGCCGTGGCACTGGCCAGACCCAGCAGACGCTCCTGGGAGCTTCGCGGATCCCCGCCGGGCGCGGGCATGCGGCGGTGATAGCCGCCATCGGGATCGAGGTCCCAGGCGGTCGGGTCGTCGAGCTCGGCTGCGAGAATCGCGTCGAGTCTGCTGCGGCAGGCCGCGTCGCGTACCGGCGTCACCACCTCGACCCGCTGGCGGAGGTTGCGCGCCCGCCAATCGGCGGAGCCGATGTAGTACTCGGCGTCGCCGCCGTTGGCGAACGCGTAGATGCGGGCGTGCTCGAGAAACCGGCCGAGGACGCTGACGACCCGGATTCGTTCCGACAGTCCCACCACGCCGGGACGAAGCGTACATACGCCCCGCACCACCAGCGCGACGTCGACGCCCGCCTGCGAGGCGCGATACAGTGCCGTGATGATCTCGGGGTCGGCGAGCCCGTTGAGCTTGGCGCGGATCCATGTGTCGCGGCCCCCCCCCGCCCGCGCGTGCGCCGCCTCCCGATCGATGAGCTCGACCAGGCGGTTCGCCAGATAGGTGGGTGAGACGAGGATCCGCCGGAAAGCGGTCTGGGGCGGCCGCGACGATCCCGAGAGCTCGTTGAACAGGTCGTTCAAGTCGGCCCCGAGCTCGGGGTCGGCGGACAGGAGCCCCACGTCGGTATAGATCGCCGCCGTCGCGGCGTTGTAGTTCCCGGTCCCGATGTGCACGTAGCGGCGGATGCCGTTCTGCTCCCGGCGCACGATGAGCGCCGTCTTGGCGTGGGTCTTGAGCTCCACCAGGCCGTACACGACCCGGATGCCCGCCTGCTCGAGCTTCTTGGCCCACTCGATGTTCCGCTCTTCGTCGAACCGTGCCTTCAGCTCCACAAAGACGAACACTTCCTTGCCGCGTACGGCCGCGCGCAGGAGCGCTTCGACGATTTCCGAGCGGCCGCCCGCGCGATACAGCGTCAGTTTGATCGCCACGACGTCCGGGTCGTCCGCGGCTTCGACCACGAGTCGCTGCACTGTGGCCTCGAAGGCATCGTAGGGGTGGTGGACGAGTACGTCCCGCTCCGCGAGGATCGCGAAGATCGACCGGCCCTCCTCGATCGGCGCGCCCCCACGATGCGGCGGGTAGTCCAGCTCGGGGAGCGGCAGGCGCGCGACCTCGCGCAGGGCGCCGAGGTCGAGGAGGCCGTGCGCGGGGTACAGATCCCCCGCGCCTGGGGGGCTGCTCGCGGCTGCTTCCTCGAACTGCAACTCGCGCAGCAACAGCTCCCGTACCGCCTCCGGCATCTCACCGGCGATCTCCACGCGCACCGCGGCGCCGTAGGGCCGGCGTTTCGTTTCCTCCTCGATCACCTGCAGCAGGCTCACGGCATGCTGCTCATCGAGCTCGAGGTCGGCGCCGCGCGTCACGCGGAACGCATACGCCTCCTCGACGAATCGCCCCGGGTACACCAGGCTCAGGTTCGCGCGGATGACGTCCTCCACCGCGACGAACCCGCTCCCGTCCGCGAGCTTCACAAAGCGGGGGAGCGTCTCCGGCACCTTCAAGTAGGCGAAGTGCATCGCTCCGCCCGGGGCGTCGCGCACCACGACGGCGAGGGAGAGACGCAAGTTGGGAATGAGTGGGAAGGGGTGCCCGGGCGCGCGGGTCATGGCCTGCGGCGTGATGAAGGGGAAGGCCTGCTCCGTGAAGTAGCGGCGCAGCGACTCCTGTTGGGGCACCGCCAGGTCCGCCCAGCGCAGGATCCGGACGCCGTGGGCGGCGAGCGCCGGCAGGCACACGTCCGTGAAACAGCGAGCCTGACGCTCGACCAGGGCCCGCACCCGGATCGCGATGGCATGGAGCTCCTCGTCCGCCGCGAGGCCGCCCGCAGCCGCCTCCACCGGCCCTCCTTTTGCCACGGCGCGCTTCAGCGCGCCGACGCGCACCATGAAAAACTCGTCCAGGTTCGCGCTCAGGATGGACAGAAACCGGATCCGGGCGAGGAGCGGGACGCTCGTGTCCTCCGCCAGCTCCAGCACGCGAGTATTGAATTCGATCAAGCTCAGGTCGCCGTTCAGGAAGTGCTCGGGCCCCGGGCGGTCGACGTCGGGAATGGGGGAGCGCAGGGCGAAATCGGACAGGCGCACCCGGCGCTGGCCGGTCTGGAGCGGGGCCGCGACCCGCGCGGGCGCGCTGGGGCGCGTCCACTCGGCGAGGACGTCCGACCGCGCCGCCACCGTGAGCGCGGCGAGCGTTCGCGGGTCGCGCAGGGCGGGCGAGCCGGCCGCCGCGAGCAGCTCGTCGAACGGCAGCCACTGGATCCGTCCGCCGACGCCCGCTCCGCGGTCGCCGGACACGCGCCGCGCCAGCCAGACCTCGAGCACCGGTCTCGTACCCGCCAACCCTCCCGGCGCCGTGCCGAGGAACCGTACCTGGCCGTCCGCGCTGCCGAAAAACGCGCGCAAGATCTCACGGCATGTCTCCTCGCCGTTGCCCCCTCGTACCGGCAACGTGAGCGAGGTCGATTCCGCGAGCATGGCGACGGACCCCTGCTCGACGGCGACCAGAGCCACCTCGCGGCCGCCGCGCGCGACCTGTGCCAGGGCGCCGCTTTCGAGGTCCCGCAACAGCTTTGCGGCGCGGTCGACCTTTCCCACCAGCAGGGGGCGCAGGCCGTACCGCTCCTGAAACGCCCGGGCCACCTGGTCGAGCCCCGGCCGGCCGCGAGCGAGCTCCCGGAGCTTCAGCTCCTGGAACGTCTGCGCCATCTGATGGCTGCGGACCGTCACGACGTCGTACACGACGGCGTAGCGCCCCCGTGAGAACCAGCCGGCCCGGGTGTGCCGCAAGCGCCGCTCGGTTTCGAACTGGATGCGGGGGAGGAGCAGGGCCGGCTCGATGAGGGAGCGGAGGCGGCGCGCCGGGTCCGACGTGCCCGCGAGCGCCTGCTCGCCTTCGAGCTCGGCGACGTCGGCTTCGAACGTCTGCGGCAGCACGAGCGGGACGCCGCCCTCCCACCGACCGATCGTGCGCAGCGTGAGGATGCGCCGGTCGTCGACCTGGATTCGGAACCGACAACTCACGCCGCGGCGGCGCAGCGTCCAGTCTGCCGAGTCGAAGTAGATGTCCCGCTGGAAGAACTGCTCCACCGGGCCGGAGCGGAGGCCCAGGGGAAGCGCCTCCGTCACCATGCGGTTCAGGAGGTCCAGGGTCGGGACCTCGCCCCTCCACTCGGCCGTCATGCCTAGAACGGGAACCCTGCCCGCACGTACCAGCGCGTGCCCTCGACGCTGTGCGCCGCGGCCACCGATACCGTGTTGGCGCGGCTCAAGAACGCGAGCCAGAGACCGCCCCCGGCGGCGGCGTGCCAGCGGTCCGAGGTCTGGCCGGAGACATACACTCGTCCGGCGTCCCCGAGGCCAAACACCCCCAGCTCGCCCGGGACCAGAAAGAAGAACCTGGCGACGGACAGCCGCAACTCGATGTTCCCGGAGACGGCGGCGTCGCCCGCGAAGCGGTGCTCGACGAAGCCGCGCACCGTCGTCGCCCCACCAACGTAGGCCGCCTCATAGAAAGGATACGTCCCCCAGACCTTCTTCCCGGCGATGCGCAGGGCGAGCGTCGGCTGCAACGGGATGCGGGCCGTGAGGTACGAACTCGCCTCGGCGTGGCCTTCCCCGAACGGCGACGTCACGTCCAGCGCCTTGGGGTAGTAGCTTCCGCCGAAACCGAACGCGATCCCGCGGCGAGCCGCCCGCGGCTGGTCCCGAGTGTCGAGGTGAAAGTCCATTGCCGCGCCGACCTGACCCAGGTCACCTACGCCATACGGCAGTACGGCCTTGATCAACGTGCCGTCTTCGAGATTGGTGTGTGCGAACTTGAACACGGGGCCAACTGAAAGGTTCGCCGACCGAGAGAGTCGAAATTCCAGTGCGGGCGCGACGAGGTACTGCTGTTGCTTCACCTTGTGGAAGTCAGTCGAGCCCGTGTCCACGGTCTCATTGCCGAAGTCGTAGAAACGCAGCACGTCGATCCCCGACGCGCGCAGATGGAGCCTCACGAGGGCGGGCGGGACGATGCCGCGGAACTCACCGGTGAACTCGGCGCGGTAGGTCTGCGCGGCCGTCGCATATCCGGCGCGCACTCTCACGTGCGAGTTGTACGGCAGCCGCCGGAAATCGTACCCGGTTCCGTCGGCGCCCCCGCCCACGAACAAGCCGATGTCCGGTGAATAGGCGACCCACGTCAGCGGCATCCAGTGCGAGCCCCAATCGCGCGGACGACCGAGGGTCGACGTGTCGCGGGGCGGCTCGTCGTAGTGCCGGCGGTCCACGGACGTTCCCGATCCCCTCACGAATCGATTGTTCCCGCGGTCGTCGTAGAACTTCGTCCTCCCGGCCCGCGAGGAGTCCGTCAGCTCGTCATCCCCACCA
>QHTS01000041.1 GCA_003220905.1 Gemmatimonadota bacterium
GACGGCCTGCAGCGCGTCGCACAACCGCAGCCGGGCGGCCTCCTGCTCTTCGGGCGGGAACATCGAGACGACACGACTCACCGTCGTCACCGCGTCGGGGGTGTGCAGCGTCGAGATCACGAGGTGCCCCGTTTCGGCGGCTTTCATCGCGGTGTCGATGGTCTCCGCATCGCGCATCTCGCCGATCAAGACGACGTCCGGGTCCTGGCGCATCGCGGCGCGGAGCCCCGCCCGGAAATCGTCGGTATCGACCCCGATCTCGCGCTGCGTCACCGAGCAGTTGATGTCGCGGTGCAGGAACTCGATCGGATTCTCGAGCGTGACGATGTGTTTGTTCTGCGTCTGGTTGATGTAGTTCACCATGGCCGCCATGGTCGAGCTTTTCCCCGAGCCCGTCACTCCCGTCACGAGAATCATCCCGCGCTCGGCCGCGGCGACGCTCGCGAGGATCGGCGGCAGCTTGAGGGTCTCGAACGTCGGCACGTCGAACGGGATCACGCGCATCACGATCATGAACGAGGAACGCTGCCGCAGGATGTTCACGCGGAACCGCCCCACGCCGGGCATGCCCCAGGAGCAGTCGTAATCGCGCAGCCCGTCCATACGAGCGCGCTCCTCGTCGCTGGGAAGCAGGTGCTGCGCGATCCCCTTGGTCTGCTCCGGCGTCAGGCGGTGCTTCGTGAGGGGCACGAGCTTTCCGTCGATCCGGGCGCGGAACACGTCCCCGGCCTTGACGTGGAGGTCGGACGCGCCGCGGTCGATCGCTGCCTTGATGATCTGCTCGATGCCACGCGGCTGCCCGACCGCAGTGCCCGCACGAGCGCTCTTGGCTTTTTCCTCCACTAGTATCCGGCCTCCGGGTCGACCGTGTTGGCGAGCGGGGACCCTGCAAGATAGCGCCGGATGTTCTCCACGATCAGCCCCGTCTCGCGCTCCCAGAAGCGTGCCGTCACGGCGGCGACATGGGGGCTCACGAGCACGCGCGGGTGGCGCCAGAAGGCGTGGCCCGCGGGCAGCGGCTCCGCGTCGAAGACATCGAGCGCGGCGCCTCGCAGCCGAGAGGCGTCGAGCGCGTCGAGCAGCGCCGTCTCGTCCAAGAGCGTCCCGCGAGAGACGTTGACCACGACGGCATCAGGCGGCAGCCGCTCGAGCACCGCCCGGCTCACCGCCCCGCGCGTCTCCGCAGTGTGGGGCGCGGCGATCACGAAGCAATCGCTCTCGGCGGCGAGCCGCGGCAGATCGCCGAGGCCGCCCACCCAGCGGACGCCCGTCGGCCCGCCCCGCGCCGGCCGCCGCCGCACGCCCGCCACGCTCATCCCGAGGGCCACCCCACGCCGCGCGATCGCCCCGCCGATGCCGCCCAGGCCGAACACCCCCAGCCGGAGCTCGCCGAACTCGCGTACCGGGACCTCGAAGCCGGTGAACTCCGCCCACGCCCACCGGCCCGCCGCCTGGAACTCGCGCATGCGGTCGAGCCCGCGCGCGAAGTAGGCGATGGCGGCGAGCGTCCAGTCGGCGATGGGCTCGGCGTGGATGGCGGCCGAGTTCGTGAGCACGATTCGCGTCCCGGCGAGATGTGGCAAGCTCGGAGCCACGCCCGCGGTCACGGTGTGCGCCCACCGGAGCGTCCCCCGGCCGGCCTTAGCCACGTCGGCGGGCACCACGTGACCCAGGTAGATCTCGGCACCGCGCGCCGCCGCTATCGCCTCCGGCGTGCCGGGGCCATCCGCGGGCGTTGGGGCCGGCACTTCCACTACCGCCCAACCGGGCCCGAGCGCCGCCCGAATCGTGGCGACCGTGGACGGTGGCACCCGCCAGGCGGCGTGCGGCGACGCGAGGTCCACGACCAGCCGCCGGCTCACTCGCCCGTCGACACCGTCCGCACGCCGGGCTGGTGCAGCAGGGCGACCATCACCTCGTCATGGAGCCGCTTCGGCCCACGCAGCGTGAAGTCGATCACCAGATCCACGTTCTCGCGACGGCTCGCCTGCCGCTCGATCTCGAGTCCCGTCCGGCGTACCACGGCTTCGAGCTCGTCCAGTACGGTGGGGTCCGGGTGGGCATGCACCGACAGCGTGCTCCGCGTGGATTGCCGGGCGACCAGCCGCTCGACGCGCCCGAGTCCCCGCAGCACCACCAGGACGAGCAGCGTGGTGCCGGCCGCTTCCCAGTAGAACGTGGCGCCGAGGGCGACCCCGATGGCCGCGACGACCCAGATCGTGGCCGCGCTCGTGAGGCCCACGACCGCGCCGCGCGCGTGCAGAATCGTGCCCGCGCCGATGAAGCCCACCCCGGTCACGATCTGCGCGGCGATGCGCGTCGGGTCGGCGGTCCCGGCGGCCATGGTGATCGAGAGCTTGGTGTAGAGCACCGAGCCGATGCAGATGAGGATGTTCGTCCGGAGACCGGCCGGCTTCCCGCCGAGCTCGCGCTCGAGGCCGATAGCGCCGCCGAACAGCGTCGCGAGACACAGCTGGAGGAACAGCTCCAGCCGGAACATATCGACCATCCGCTCCAGGAAGTGCTGCATCAGGTCCCCCCCCCTCCCTCCACGCCTTCGAGGAACCCCATCCGGCGGCGTACGTGGGTCATGGTGCGGCGCGCGATGGCGCGCGCCTTGGCCGCGCCGGCCCGGAGCAGGTCCGTCACCGTGCGCGGCTCCGCCTGCAGCCTCTGTGCCCGCTCGCGGATGGGGGTGAGCGCGGCTATCATATTGTCCGCCAGCACCCGCTTGCAATCGAGACAACCCCATCCGGCGGAGCGGCAGTTACGCGCCACCAGCGTGAGCGTCTCGGGCGGCGAGAAGCCCTGGTGAATGGTGAAGATGTTGCAGATGTCGGGGTTGCCCGGGTCCTTCCGTGTCACGCGCGCCGGGTCGGTGGCCGCGGGCTTGAGCTTCTCCCAGATGGTCTCGGGCGTGTCGAAGAGGCTGATCGTGTTGCCGAGGCTCTTCGACATCTTGGCCTGGCCGTCGAGCCCGAGGACGCGCTTCGCGGTCGAGAGCAGTGCCTGCGGCTCGGGGAACGAGAACCCGTTCGCGAACCGCGTGTTCCAGCGGCGCGCGATCTCCCGCATCAGCTCGAGGTGCTGGAGCTGGTCTTCACCAACCGGCACGAGTGTTGCCTCGTACAGCAGCACGTCGGCCGCCTGGAGCACGGGATAGTTCAGGAGCCCCGCCGGCACACTCTCCTGGCGCTGCGCCTTGTCCTTGAACTGCGTCTGACGCTCGAGCTCGCCGAGCGGGGTGACGGTGTTCAAGTGCCAGTAGAGCTCCGTGTGCTCGGGGACGTGCGATTGCACGAAGACGATCGCCCGTCCCGGATCGATGCCGGCAGCGAACAGCCCGATCGCCATGTCCATCGTGCGCTGGGCCAGGGTCGCCGCCTCGTACGACTGCGTGATGGCGTGCAGGTCCACGACGCAGAACAGGCAGTCGTGCTGGTGCTGCAGCTTGACCCAATTCTGGACGGCGCCGAGGTAATTGCCGATGTGCAGCTCGCCTGAGGGCTGGATGCCGGAGAAGACGCGCGCCATGGGCTCACAACCTACGACGGTGGAGGTCGGCGCCGCAAGGTGCGAGAACTCAAAGACTTAGTCGATGTCGCCAAACACGCCGCGGAGCGCGCCGCTCGCTTTCTCAGAGGCACCACGCCCGCGAGCAGCCGTGACTGGATCGAAAAAGGTCGCCACGACTTCGTGACCGAGGCGGACCGGCAGGCCGAAGCGCTGATCGCCGACACCTTGGTGCACGCGGTGCCGGAGTCGCGTGTGGTGGGAGAAGAGCTGTCGCCCGCGGTCGCGCGCGGGGGCGACGTGGTGTGGATCGTCGACCCGCTCGACGGCACGACCAACTTCCTGCACGGCTATCCGCAGTACGCGGTGTCGATCGGGGCGTTGGTGGGAGGGGCGCTGGACGTCGGCGTGGTGCACGATGTACCGCGAGATCGCGTGTACTGGGGCGCGAGCGGACTCGGCGCATGGGAGAGCGAGCGGCGGCTCCAGGTCTCGGGGCTCACCGAGCCGCGGCAGGCCCTCGTCGGTACCGGATTCCCGTTCAAGAATCTCCCGCTGCTGCGACGCTACCTCGATCAGTTCGCCGCCGTGATGGGGGCCACGAGCGGCATCCGGCGCGCCGGCGCGGCGGCGCTCGATCTCGTGGACGTGGCGGCCGGCCGCCTCGACGGCTTCTGGGAGCTGACGCTCGCGCCGTGGGACGTGGCCGCCGGCGTGGTGCTCGTCCGCGAGGCGGGCGGCGTGGTGACGACACTCGACGGCTCGCCCGATGTGTTGCAGCACGGGTCTATTGTCGCCGGCAGTCTGGTGCTGCACAAATGGCTCATGGACGTCGTGAGGAGCGCATGAGAATGCGGAATGCGGAATGCGGAGTGCGGAATGAAAGTGCGACCGTCGGGCCCGACCCGTGTCAGTCGATTCCGCATTCCGAATTCCGCACTCCGCACTAGAGGTATCGATGCCCGCTCCGCTCATAGAATGCGTGCCCAACTTTTCGGAGGGCCGCAACGCCGCGACCATCGAGGCCCTCCGCAC
>QHTS01000019.1 GCA_003220905.1 Gemmatimonadota bacterium
CGCGGCGCATCTCTCGCGGCCTTGCGGTTTTAGCCCCTCGCCGTTACCGTTGGGCTGAATTTTCCCACTCCTCGCCCTGGGGGCCCGTGAACACCGAGACCCTGCAGCACATCGCATTGTTCGAGAAATGCAGGAATTTCCTTCCCAAGGCGCGCGAGGTCCAGGCGTCTGGGCTCCACGCGTGGTACAAGCCGATCTCCCGGTCCGAAGACACGGTGGTCGTGATCGAGGGCAAAGAGCGGATCATGATGGGCTCCAACAACTACCTGGGGCTCACGCATCATCCGGAGGTCCTGGCCGCCGCCAAGGCGGCGCTGGATCGCTACGGCTCGGGCTGCACGGGTAGCCGGCTCCTGAACGGCACTCTCGATCTGCACCAGCAACTGGAAGCCGAGCTGGCGCAGTTCTTCGGCAAGGAAGCCTGCATCGTGTTTTCGACCGGCTATCAGGCGAACCTGGGAATCGTGTCGGGACTGGTAGGCCGCGGGGACGTCGTCTTCCTGGACAAGCTGGACCACGCCTCGATCGTGGACGGCGCCAAGATGTCCTACGGTGAGACGATGCGCTTCAATCACGGCGACCTCGGCAACCTCGAGCACAAGCTGCAGCAGGTGCCGCCGGGCACCGGCGTGATGATCATCGTCGACGGCGTCTACTCGATGGAGGGCGACGTCGCCGACGTGCCGAACCTGCTCAAGATCGCGCAGAAGCACGGCGCCGCCCTCGCCATCGACGACGCGCACGCCGTCGGTGTGCTGGGCCCCCGGGGCGACGGCACCGCCGCGCACTTCGGGCTGAGCGACGACGTGGACCTGATCGTGGGTACCTTCTCGAAGTCGCTCGCATCGATCGGCGGGTTCGTGGCGGGTCCGGAGGGCGTGATCGAGTTTCTCCGCTACAATGCACGGCCACTCATGTTCACGGCCGCGCTGCCGCCGTCTAACACCGCCGGCGTGCTCGCCGCCCTGCACGTGATGCAGCGCGAGCCGGAGCGCCGGGAGTGTCTCTGGGTAAACGCGCGCCGGCTCCAGGAGGGCCTGCGCTCGATGGGGTTCGACATCGGCACGACCGAGACGCCCATCGTCCCGTTCCTGATCGGGGAGTTCGAGAAAACGCTGCTCTTCTGGCGCAAGCTGTTCGACGCCGGTGTGTTCACCAATCCCGTCGTGCCGCCGGCGCTGCCGCCGTCGCGGTGCCGGCTGCGGACCAGCGTGATGGCGACGCACACCGCCGATCAAATCGACTACGCCCTGGAGACCTTCGGCAGGCTCGGAAAAGAGCTGGGGGTCATCTGAGCACTCCGCAGATCGCGCCCGTGACGAACGGGCGCGGTCTGGAGCGGTTCATCGGCTTTCCGTACGACCTGCACCGCGGCGACCCGCTCTGGGTGCCGCAGCTCCGGATGGACGTCCGGACCCTTCTCACGCCGGGCAAGAATCCCTTCTTCGAGCATGCCGAAGCGCAGTACTTCATCGCCAAGCGGGACGGCCGCACGGTCGGCCGCATCGCGGCCATCAAGAACGACGCGCACACCCGCGAGCACGGGGACCGCGTAGGGTTCTACGGCTTCTTCGAGAGCGTGAACGATCAGGCGGTGGCGAACAGCCTGTTCGACGCAGCCGCCCGGTGGCTCTCGGGCAAGGACTTCCGGGTGATGCGCGGACCGATGAACCCATCGGTCAACGACGATTGTGGGTTGCTGGTCGATGGGTTCGACACCCCTCCCACCATCATGATGCCGCACAACCCCCCATACTACGTGGCCCTGCATCAGGGCTACGGCTTCACCAAAGCCAAGGATCTGATCGCGTTCGCGAGCCCGGACGGCGACCCCCCCGAGCGCATCACGCGGGCCGTGAACGTCATCGCTGAGCGCAAGGGCATCACCCTGCGCCCGCTCAATATGAAGCGCTTCAAGGAGGAAGTGGAGCTAGTCAAGGCGCTGTACAACCAGGCGTGGGAGCGGAACTGGGGGTTCGTTCCGCTGACCAACGCGGAAATCGACCACCTCGCGAAGCAGCTCAAGCCGATCGTGGTCCCCGACTTGGTCTGCTTCGCGCAGCGGAAGGGTCAGGTGATCGGATTCGCGGTCGCCCTGCCGGACTTCAACGTTGCCCTGAA
This sequence comes from Gemmatimonadota bacterium, assembly GCA_003220905.1. GTDB lineage: Bacteria > Gemmatimonadota > Gemmatimonadetes > Gemmatimonadales > GWC2-71-9 > AG41. The sequence continues at coordinate 2,122 of QHTS01000019.1, forward strand.
GCACAATCCCTCCGGCCGGATCTGGGGCATCCCCAAGATTCTGTGGTACGCCCGGCGCATTCATCGTTGCCGCATACCGTTGCTGGGCACGCTGAAGGAATACCGGGGGGCCGGCGTGGATGCGATGATGTACCACTGGATCTGGACCAAGGGCGCGATCCACGGCTATCACTGGGGCGAGGGCGGCTGGATTCTCGAGGACAACCTTCCGATGGTCAACGGCGCCTTGCAACTCGGCTTCCGCCCCTACAAGACGTACCGGGTCTACGACAAACCCTTGTGAAGGCGTTCGTCACCGGCGGCACGGGATTCGTCGGTGCGCACCTGGTGCAGGCGCTGCGCGCCCGCGGCGACACGGTGACGTGCCTGGTGCGGAACGCCGCGAAAGCGCAGGCGCTCGGCTGGACCGACGTGCGCTTGGTCCGGGGCGATCTGGACGATGCCGCCGCCTTGCGCGAAGGGTGCGTGGGCGCCGAGGTGATCTACCACGTGGCGGGGCGTATCGGCGCCCGCGATCTGGACGCGTTCATGCGCGCCAACCGCGACGGCACGGCGAACGTGCTCGAGGCAGCGGCGCCGGGGTTCCCGGGACGCTTCGTGCTCGTCTCCTCGCTCGCCGCCGCCGGGCCAACGGTGCCGGGGAAGCCGATTGATGAGACCCGTCCCCCATCCCCCGTCACTCCGTACGGCCAGAGCAAGCTCGCGGCCGAACTGCTCGTACGGTCGATGGCCGGCTCGTGGACCATCGTGCGGCCGCCGACCGTGTACGGTGAATGGGATCGCGAGGTCCTCAAGGTCTTCAAGCTGGCCCGCACCGGACTGGCGCCGGTGTTCGGTGACGGATCGCAGGAACTGTCGGTCATCTACGCGGGGGATCTCGCAGCCGCGCTGGTCGCGGCGGCCACCACGCCCGCCACCACCAACCGGGTGTACTATGCCGCGCATCCCGTCGTGACCACCAGCCGCGAGCTGGTCCGGGCGATCGGGCGGGCGCTGGGACGGGAGCTGCGCATCGTGCCCCTGCCGAGACCCCTCGTGCGGGGCCTCCTCTGGACGATTGGCTCGATTGCGCACCTCGCGGGCCGGGCGACACTCTTGTCGGGCGATAAAGCGGCCGAATTCCTGGCCCCGGCCTGGACGTGCCGCCCCGATGCATTGGCCCGCGACGCGGGGTGGCGGGCGGAAACCGACCTCGAGGCGGGATTGCGGCGCACGGCAGCCTGGTATCGGAGGGAGGGGTGGCTGTGAGCACGTCACACGACGCCATGACGCCACGTTTCACGACACGGCTTGCAACGTTGCGTCGTGGCGTCCTGGAACGCCTCACCGCGGTGGACATCATCACGCTGCTCTACGTCGCCATCGCGACGGCCGCCGTCCTGGCGTTCTCGGGTCAGGACCACGCCAGCTGGGACCTGCTGCTCACGGCGCACGCGCTGCTCGTCTCGCTCGTGCTCGCCGCGCCCCTGGCCCGCCAGGCCGGCTCCCTGGGGCGGTTTCTGGGCGATTGGTACCCGATGCTGCTCCTCGGCGCGCTGTACGCGGAGGTTGGCGTGCTCAACGTCGATCTGGGATACCAGCACGACCAGGTCATCCAGCGGCTCGAGCTGTGGGTGTTCGGCTCCCAGCTTTCCTACCGCTGGATCCGCGAGATGCCGAATCCGCTGCTCTCCTGGTTCCTGCACGGCTGCTACCTCGCCTACTACGCCATTCTGTATGCGTCGCCGCTCGGTCTCTGGTTCAGCGGACGACGGGACGCGGCGCGCCGCACGATCTTCGCTGTGATGGTGACCTTCTACCTCTGCTACGTGGTGTTCCTCTTCTTCCCCGTGGCGGGTCCGCGCTACACGTTCGAGCCCGCCCATAATGCGGCCACGTCCATCTGGCCAGCGCGCGCCACCCAGTGGCTGCTCGACCTCGGTGACTCGTGGGGCGCCGCCTTCCCGTCGTCGCACGTGGCCGCCGCCGTGGTCGCGGCGCTGTGCGCGCTGCGCTACTGGCGGCCCCTCGGACTCCTGCTCACGCCGTTGACGGTCGGACTGGTGCTGTCGGTCGTGTACGGCCAGTTCCACTATGCGGTGGACGCCGTGGCGGGCTTGATCGTCGCGTGTGCGGTGCTCGCCTCGCAGTACATCTATGCATCGCAGCCCGCCACCGTCGCCGCGGGGCTCCCGGGGCGCGAGCTCGAGACGGGCCGCGCCTAGTGCGGCACTAGCGGGTGAGACGGGCCGCGCGGGAGGCGACCGTATCCAGGTCTCCCCCCAGCGCGTCCATCGTGAGTTGAAAGCGGCAGTCGAGGACGAGCAGCCCGATCACATAGGCCGCGAGATTCACGGCGAAGATCACGCTGAAGATCAGCGGATACGGAAGCCACATCCCGAAATAGAGCGCGAACCGCTTGACCCCAGGGTCGAGCTTCGATCGGTCGGCAATGCTCGTGATCAGCAGGATCGCCGCGAGCGCGACGAGCACGAGCTGCCACGACACGAGGCCCGCCCAAGCGAACCCCGCGAAGATCGCCGCCTCGGACAGGCGGTCGACCAGCGTGTCGAGCCGCCGCCCCGCTTCGGACGCCAGGCCGTACTCGCGCGCGATGCCGCCGTCGATCCCGTCCAGCACCTGGCCGAGCGCCATCAGGCCGAGCCCCCCCGCCCAGCCCGGACGGCCCCTCGCGACGGCGACGCCCGCCGCTACGCTCACTACGAACGCCGCCCATGTCACCTGCGCCGGCGACAACCCGAGCGTCACGTGGCAGAGCCGCAGCAGCGGCCGCGTCGCACGGTCCAGCGAGCGCCCGACCGCGGGGGCGAAGTCAAACACGATGCTGGAGCCAGTAGACGCCGACGTTGGCCGCGAGTAGCAGAACGAAGAGGATCCTCTCTTTCACGTTGTCGGGAATGCTCGTCAGCCACCCGCGTGTGACCCACGGAGAGTACGGGTAGAACGGCATCTTCTCGAAGCGGACACTGTAATCCATCGCCACGTGAATTGCGAAGAACAGGATCGGCAGCAGCGTCCCGAGAAACACGCACAACGGCACGATCCAGAGCAGCGCCACCGGCTCCTGCAGCGAGGATCGCCAGTAGTAGCCACGTTTGTCGCGGAAACCGACCGCGCGCAGGTAGAACGGCAATTTGACAGCGTGGTCGATGTCGACGCCCATGCCGAACGCGTAGGCAAGCGCCTTGTCCCGCCCCTCCAGACCCATCGCCTGAACGCCGAGCGTCGTGGCGAGGAAGTGCGTGACGATCTTCACGGCGCCGCGGCGCGCGCGTGTGCTCGCCGTCCGGAGAACCACACGAGGGCGAGCCCGCCCCCGATCCAGACGAGGTCCCGCACACGGCTCACGATGGCGGTATACACACCGAGGGCGGGGTCGAGCCCCAGCAGCTGGAACACGAGGTAGAGCGAGCCCTCCTTCGTCCCGACTTCGAACGGCACGACGAAGATGACGTTCTGCACGAGGGATGTGAGACCCCCGATGACGTAAGCCTGGGCGAACGTAATGCGCAGGCCCACTCCCATCGCGATGAGCACGTATTCGATCATGAAGATCGAGCGGCTGAGGTATTCCAGAGCCAACGCCTGAACGAACCGCCGGGGGCGCCGGTGATAGAACTCGGTGATCTGCGCATCCATTTGGGCCAGGGTGGCACGCTTCGGCTCGAGGCGACGCGCCAGGCGGTCGAGCAGCGGGATCCGATGCAGCAGGTCCAACAGCCGCTCGAGCCCCCCATAACGGTGGCCCGTCAAGAGGAGCAGGACGAGCGCGGCCAGCGCGACGAACGTGAGCGCCAGGCTCGCGAGCATTGCGGGATAGGGCGGGAGGAGCAGGGTACCGAGCACCACGGCCGTGAGGAAGCTCAGCAGCATGCCCAGCGTGTGCAGCATCTGGTAAAGGACGACGGAGCCAGCCGCCCGTCGCACGCCCAACCAGGGTGCGACCGCGGCAATCTTGAACGGCTCGCCGCCCACGTTGATCATCGGCGTCATGAAGTTGAGCGAGAAACCGGCGACGGTGATCGCGTAGGCCCGCCAGAACGGCGGGCGGCTCGGCTCGTCTGCCATGCTGAGCCACCAGGCGCCCGCGTTGCAGGCGCACACCACGCCGTACAGCAGCACGATCGGCAGGAACAGCCACCCGGTCCGCATCGCGTCGGCGAGGAGCTGCTCCACCCCGATGCGTGCCACCAGGTACGCGAAGACTGCCGAACCGCAGAGGAACAGCAGCAGCTGCAGCTTGCGGCTCACGCGCCGCTCGGGATCGCGACCGTGGCGCCGTTCCGCGCGGCGACGTACGCGTGCTCGACGACGCTCGCCACCCGCCGGATATCTTCCAGGAAGGGTCCCGCCGCCGCGCCGGGATCGCCGCGGTCGAGCGCCATCACGAACGCCTCGAACAAGCCCGCGAACCAGCGGTGATACGCCGTCTTCTCGAGCTCGGCGGAGCAATCGAGCCGCTCGACCGCGCCCGCCCGCTCGAGACGCAGCTCGCCCCCCGTCCATTCTATCGCGCCCGCGTCCCCGACAAACCGGATCCGGTTCTCGCGCGCCCGCGCGGCCCACGTGAAGAACATGGTGACCAGCCGGCCGGGATACTCGAACCGCAACGACGCGGTGTCCTCCACTTCGTAGCGAGCGTGGCGCAAGCGGCCCGTCCACGCGCTCACGCTCGCCGGCATGCCCGCGACGTCGAGCAGCTGATACACGAGATGCGTGCCGTGGTCGAGCAATACGCCGCCCCGTCCGGCCGCGCTCGTGCCGCGCCACGGCGTCCCTTCAGCCACCCGCCCGGAGTCAGCCGCGCTGCGATGGACCGAGAACTCGGCCAAGTGCCAGCGCCCGATGGCGCCGCTCGCGAGCCATTCCTTGAC
>QHTS01000280.1 GCA_003220905.1 Gemmatimonadota bacterium
GGACGAGCCGGGCGCCGACCGTCGCGACGGTTGCGAGCACCGGGCTCGTCACCGGTGCAGCACCGGGTAGCGCAATCGTGGTCGCCACAGCGGCGCCCGGCATTGCGGACTCGCTGGTCGTGATGGTCGGCGACGCGCTGACGCCCCCGGGCAATGCGATCGCCCTCGCGCACATCGGGGGCCGCAGCTTCGGCGTCGGCAAGGTCGGGCAGCCCATCGCGATCGACATCGTGGTCGATCTCAAGGCTGTGCCGGTCGAGCTGCTTGGCAGCTACGACGCGCGATTCAGCTGGAATGCCGGCGTGCTGCGGTACGACAGTACGCAGGCCGGGACCTTCGTGCCTCCGCTGGTCATCGCTGACACCGCGACGGGTGGTATCCTGCGCTTCAAAGCCACCAGCCTGCTCGGGGCGAACGGGTCGCAGACTCTGGTCCGCCTCTGGTTCACGGCGACAGGCGCCGGACCCTCCAGTCAGGTGTTGGCGCTGCCCGTGCTGTCGGCGCTCACGGGCCTCGATCTGACGCCCGGATTGCTCGTGGCACCGGGCGGTGTCATGATCGGACCGTAGCCTCCGGGCGGCCTACACCCGAAATCCCCGCACCAGCCCCCGCAGCCGCTCGGCCGCCTCCAACAGGCTGCTGGCGGCGGCCGCCATCTCTTGCGTCGACGCGCCCTGCTGTTCGGCGGCGGCGGTGGCCTGCTCCGCGCCCGCCGCGTGCGCCGTGGCGCGTGTCGCCACCTGCTGCGCCTGCCCCTGCAGCTGCATGGTAGTCTCGCGGTTCGCCTGGGCGGTGACCCGCACGCGCGCGGCGGCCTGCTCCACGAGCTCGACCGCCGTGGCAATCTCGGCGAGGCCGTGCGCCGCACCTTCCGCGACGTTCTCGATGCCGCGGACCTTCGCTTGGCCGGCGGACATGGTGGCGGTGACGTCCTCCATCTGCTCCCGGATCGAGCCCGTGGTGCGGGTCACTTCCTCCGCCGCCCGCGCCGACTCGTCGGCGAGCTGGCGCACCTCCTCGGCTACCACCGCGAAGCCGCGGCCGTGCTCGCCCGCCCGCGCGGCTTCGATCGCCGCGTTCAACGCCAGCAAGTTGGTCTGGGACGAGATGCGCTTGATGAGCTCCACGAAGTCGTCGATCGCCACGCTCAGCTCGCCGAGCTGGGTGATCTGCTTCGAGGTGGTCTGCACCACCTCCCGCACGTTGAGCAACACGCTCCCGGCGGCGGCGACGTCACCCCGGTGCCGGTCGGCTACCGTCCGGATCTCCTCTCCGAGCTTCGCCGCGCGCTCCGCCGCGTCCGCCATGTCGCCGGTGGAGGTGCGAAGGGCATCGAGACCAGTGCCCATGGAGGTGAGGGCGGCGCGTTGCTGGTCCGCGCCCCCCGAAATCTCCACCATGGCCGTCGACACCTCGCTGGACGACGCGGCGAGCTCTTCGCTCACCGCCGACAGGTCCCCCGCAGCCCCGGCGATCCGGTCCGACTCGCCGATCACCTCGCCCACGATCCGCCGGAGCCGGTCGCCCATCTGCTGGATGGCATCCGCCAGCACGCGGAACTCGCGGGGCATCGCCCCGGTGGTGACCGGTCGCAGATCCCCGGCGCCGAACCGCTCGGCGGCCGTCACCAGTCGGCCGAGCGGCCCGTGCACCGATTGGACGGTGTAGCGCGACAGGAAGAAGCCGGCCAGCACCAGCGCGACGACGAAGACCCAGAGTTTACGCTCCCGATCGGCTGCGTCCGCGGTCAAGCGCTCCGCGGCCTTCACCGCCTTCTGCGCTTGACGGCGGGAGAGATCGCGCACCAGCCGCGTCAGCTCCGCCGCCTGCGGTCGCACCGCCGCCGCCCGCGCCATCGCTTCCTGATCGCGCCCCAGGTCGCGGAGCGCGTGTGCGATCGAGTAGTCGGTCTGGATCGCCGCGTGGAGCTGCTTCACGCGGTTCACCGTGAGGCGATCCTCCACGGTGAGGCCGCCGAGCGCGTCCAGCCGCCGCTGGTGCTGAAAGGCGTCCTCGGCGGCGGCTTGGAACTCTCGCCGCGGGTCGTCGCCGGGCGAGCCCAGATATTGCTCGGCGGCCCGGATCTCTTCCAGCACGCTCGTGACGAGGCCGCTCCCTACCTCGGTCGACGTCCGCAGCGCGTCGAGCTCCAGCTCGATCGCGTACCGCATCTGGCGCAGGGTGGCGGCGCCCGCGATCGCAGTGGCGATGAGACCGGCCAGGAGCAACGCGAGCCCGATCAGGATGCGCACGCGGATCGTATCGAACCGGCCCCACATTACCGCGCCACCTCCGTCACCAGCCGGCCGTTCTGCACGACGCCGATCACCACCGTCCTACCCGCCACGTCCCCGTTGCCGTCGAACGCGATCGGGCCGGTCACTCCCTCGAACGGCGGCCTTCCCCGACCCACGCGCGCCAGGTAATCCCGAACGGCTCGCCGGTCGGCGCCCGCCTGGTCCATCGCACGGGCCAGCAGCAGCACGATGTCGTACGCGCCCGCTCCGCGATGGTCCGGTCGCTGCCCCGGGAAAGCCCGCGCGTAGTCCGCCACGAATGCGATGTTACGCTCGTCGCGCCGGTCGGGGAGATAGGCGGACGACAGCCGGATGCCCTCCGCGACCGCACCGTCCGCCTCGATCCCCGTGAGCGCGTCCCCGCCGAGCACGGGCCACCGCAGCCCGAGCGAGCGCATCTCCCGCAGCGCGAGCTCGGCCCCCGGGCGCTCCGCGGCGAGCGTGGCGGGGATGTAGGGATCGGCTTCGAGTACGATCCCCCCCAAGCGCGCAAACTCGGCCGCGAACGTACGGCGCACCCCGCGTCCGTAATCGCTGTTGAGGTAGATGATGCCGGCCCGTCTGGCGCCGAGTGTTTGCCAGGCGAAGCGCGCGAGCTGCGGCCCGTGTTGCAGGTCGCTCGGGCACACGCGGAACACATACGGACTGATCCCCGACAGGTCGGGACTGGACGCGGACGGTGAAATCATCGCGGTGGGCGTCGCGCCACCCGCGTACACCCGCGCCGCCGCGAGCGAAGTACCCGAGCTCAGGTGTCCCACGACCGCCACGATCGCAGGGTCCGCGTACAGTTGCTCCGCCACCCGCACCGCGGTGTCCTCGTTCCCCGAATCGTCGACGATCCGCAGCTCGAGCTTGCGGCCGCGGATGCCCCGTTTGGCGTTGACCTGATTCACCGCCAGCTGGGCGGCCCGGAGCATCGAGGCGCCCCGCGGCTCGGAGAAGGGGCCCGCGAGGCCGATGGCGATCGGCCCTGTGGGGCGGGAGCACGCCGCCAGCGCGATGACGGAGCCCACGAGAAGTGACGTTCGCAGAGGCCCTCCAGGTAGGCGCGGGGCAAGGTTAAGCTCGCCCGTAGGGAAGCGCAACATTTCCCCACCTCCCCACAGGATTTCCACGTGGTTTTCCAGACCGATGTGGACAAACCCGGATTGCCTGCGGGCCAGTCCGGCGTAGCTTGATCCGAATGGAATCGTCACGCCGCCTGTACCGATTCGCCGGCGCGCTCGAGGGGCTGCTCGCCGCTCCCGATGCCGAGGCCTTCGAGCGGGCGTGGGCGACGGCGCACGTCGACCGGCTCGCGTGGGAAGCGCTCGGGGGCGCGCGACGGGCGGACAGCGGGCCCCTCGAGCCAGCGCTCGATCAGGTGGATCGGCGCCTCCTCGCGATGCTCCAGCGCTGCCGCGCGTTCCCCGATCCGCACGTCGTGACCTTCCGGGTGCCCGAGCTCGAGCGGTGGCAGCATGCCGCGGCTGCCGCCCTCGTCGGTGCGCGCTGGGGTGTCGCGGGCCTGCGCACCGTCATCGCCGACACGGGGGCGCCACTCGGGCGCCGCTACTTCGCGTTCCTCGCGCTGGCCGAACGACACCCCGAGGGCGCGTGGCCACTGTTCGAGCGGTATCTCGTGACACCGGGCGCGCACCATGCGTTTGTCGCCGCCGCCGTCGAAGCGGCGCGCTACTACCCCGGTCACGCCGACGTCCTCGTGCGCCTGTTCGAGCGGATCCGCGGCGACCAGCTGCTGCGCCGGTTCCTCGGCCCCAAGATCCTCGAGTCCCTCTATGTGCTGAGCGAGGAATGCAGTTTGCCGCTGTTCGAGGAACTGCTCGTCGCCGGGCATACCGACCCGGATGTGGACCGCTGTGAGGTCACGCGGGCGCTCGTCGTGCTGCGCCGAGCGACCGGGCGCGTCGCGCAGAGCTCCAAGTTCGCCGACGGCGACGAGGCGGCCGTGGTGCGCAGCCTCGACGACGCGGAGCGCCGCTTCGAGGCCACGCGGGACCGGATCGTGCCGGTGGTCGTGATCTAGGGTCGGACGGTCGGACGGTCCGACAGTCCGGCCGTCCGCCCGACGAACTCCCACATTTTGTCGCGGTACGCTCGCCCGCCGATATCGTAGGTATCATTGTGCCCGGACCCGTGAATCAGGACCACCTCGACCGGCCCCGCCGCGGCAGCCGCCACGGCCATCCCCATCGCCGTCGGCACGAGCCGATCCACGTCGCCGTGAAACAGCAGGATCGGGCAGCGGACCCGCCTGACGTTGGCGAGGTTGTCGAGCGACAGGCGGAGGAGGAAGGTCGGCAGCAGCCGGTAGTGGTGTTTCGCCATCGCCGCGGCATTGGTAAACGGCGATTCCACGATCAGTCCGGCCACGGGACGTCGCGCGGCGGTGTGTGTCGCCACCGCGCTGCCGAGCGAGCGGCCATAGACGTAGATGCGCTGCGGGTCCACGCCCGGCCGCGTGGCGAGCGCCGCGTATGCGGCGTCGGCGGCGGCGTACAAGCTCCCCTCCGTTGCCCGGCCTCCGCTGCCGCCGTAGCCCGGGTAGTCGAGGACCAGCACGGCGGTGCCCGGCGGCTGGAACTCGCGCACGATCGGCCAGATCGCGGCGATGGTCTCGCCGTTGCCGTAAAACCAGAGGAGGCCTGCGGCAGGTTGTGGAGGGTGTGAAGGATGGTGGAGGATGGTGGAGGTATCGTGACCAACCTCCACCATCCTCCCCTGTCCTCCACCAACCTCCACCGCCTTCAAAAACCACCCCACGAGCTTCGTCCCATCGCCCGAGACCAGCTCGACCTTCTCGCCGTTCTCCACGCCCACGCGCTTCGGGTCGGGCAGGCTTGCGCGGGGCGCCGGAAAGGCGAGCCGATCTTGGAACAGCCAGGCGAGCAGCATCAACAGTGTGTACGCGAGCCCGAGGCCCACGATGATGCGGAGCGCGAGCATGCGAAGAAGTTAACTTAGAGCCGTGACGCCCCAGCCCACCTGTCCTTCGTGCCGCGCCGAGATCCCGCGAGGCGCGGCCTTCTGCCCGGCGTGCGGCTCGGCCTCTCCAACGGTGATCACGAACGAGCGCGCCACGGCCTCACCCCCTGACCCCCTCTCCGTTCCGGCGAGGGGGGACGTGGCGAGGACCACATCGGAGCGCCTCGCCCGCGCGCTGGGCCCGAAGTACGACGTGAAGCGCCTCATCGGCCGGGGCGGCTTCGCCGAGGTGTACGAGCTGTGGGACAAGGATCTCGACCGCCGTCTCGCCTGCAAGGTGCTCCACCCGGAGATCGCCTGGACCCCGGGCATGCTGGCGCGCTTCCGACAGGAGGCGAAGGCGCTGGCCCGCTTGCAGGACCCGGCCATCCTCGCGATCCACTTCACCGGCGACGGGGAGGGCCTGGTCTACTACGTGATGCCGTTCGTCGAGGGCGAGTCGCTCGCGGAGCGCTTGCGCCGCCGCGGTCCGTACTCAGCGGACGAGGCCTTGAAGATCGCCGAGCCTATTCTCCAGGCGCTGTCCCACGCCCACGCGCAGGGACTCGTGCACCGCGACATCAAGCCCGACAACGTGATGGTCGAGGCGA
>QHTS01000281.1 GCA_003220905.1 Gemmatimonadota bacterium
CTTCGCGATGTCCGACAGGGTCTGTCCGCGCGAGACGTAGTGGTCCACGAACGTGATGCGCTCGGTGACGGGCAGGCTGTCGAAGCGCTCCGCGACGACGGTGCCGCGCCCGCGCGGCACGCGCACGACCACACTCCGGCCCGGGGGCGTGACCCCCCGGACGTACTGCGGGTTGAGCTCGAGGAGGGCCGCCACCGTCGTGTCGGCCAGGCGGGCGACGACGTCGAGACCGGTCGCGTCGGGAACGGTGATCTCGTCGAACGCGAGGGGCGGAAACGGCTCCACCTCGAAGCCGTAGCGCGCCGGCTGCTTCGCGATCAGCGAGGCGGCAATCAGCTTGGGGACGTAATCGCGCGTCTCGCGCCGCAGGTAGCGACGGTCGGAGAGCTGAAAGAACGTGCGATCGTCCACCGAGTCCGGCTCGCCCGGCAGCCGGTCGATGCCCCGCTCGACCCGTCCCACGCCGGCGTTGTACGCCGCAGCCGCCAGGTAGACGCTCCCGAGTCGCTCCCGCAGGTCCGCGAGGTAGTTCACGGCCGCTTCCGTCGCCCGGAACGGGTCGCGTCGCTCGTCTACCCAGGGATCGACCGTAAGGCCGTACAGGCGCGCGGTGCTCGCCATGAACTGCCACATCCCGACCGCTTTGGCCCGACTCACCGCCGTGTTCGAGAAGCCGCTCTCGATCAGGCAGAGGTAGAGGAGGTCTTCCGGAAGCCGCTTGGCGCGGAGCCGCTCGCGGATCATCCCCTGGTAGCGGCCGAGCCGTGCGAGCCAGATCTCGAACCGATCGCGCGAGTCTACCTGGAAGAACTCGAGGTACTCGAGCACGCGACGGTTCGTGGAGAAGCTCGTCACGTCGATGTCGAACGTCGGCTCGGGCGACGGCGCTGCACCGATCACGGCGCGGCCCTCGGCCCCGAACAGCCGCTCCGCCTCACGCTCCACGTCTTCGCCCTTGATCGACGATTTCGCGGGCGGACGACCTCCCAGGGTGTCGGCCCGAGCGTGCGGGCCATGAAGACTGTCGAGCAGCTGCTGGTCCGCTGCGGAATCCTGCTCGGCCCGGGCCACGACTGCCCCGAGCGAGTCCACGCCGGGCGCGGACGGAGACAGGGAGAGCGCCGTCGAATCGTGGGTGGCGGGGGTCGGTGCGGCCGAGCTGGCGCCGCGGGCACCGCCGCACGCGGCGCTGAGCGTAGCGCCCAGCGCCGCGCTCAGCAACGCGAGCCGTCGCATCCATCCGGTTCTGGTCATCGCGTCGCGAAGAAATTCCCGAGTATGCGGTTCGTTGCGTTCAGCACCGCAAGCGCTGCGCCGCGTGGTGGATCGGTCTCTGCGAGATAAGCCCCCACCAGCCGCGATGCCCGCGCCTCCTGACGTACCGAGAGCGACACAATCACCACGATGGCATCAAACGCGCGAACCGCCTTCACGCCCACAAGCTCGAAGCCCATCTTCGGCTGCACGACACGCTCCAGCGCGCGCACGGTTGCCTCAGCGCAACAGCGCAACTCGCCCGCCTGCGAGATCACGCCGTCGGACTCGCCCGTGAACTGCCGCCCGTCGGCCCACGACAGGACGACTTTCGCGCTGCAGCGCCCGCTCGGCAGGCGGTGGAACGCGAAATCCTGGAAGCGAAGGCGCTCCGTCTCGCTCACGCCAGGCGCTCAGCCAGGAGCTGCGAGAGAGCGGTGTCCGGGATGCGCTCCGCTTGAATGAACAGGGACGATTTCGAGCTGGCCTCCAGCGGGTACAAGGTCCAAAACGACCGCCCGGAGCGCTCGGACGCCGACCGGAAGGACAACACCAGCTGCCATGCCTCGGCGTTAGCCGGGCGCTCGGCGAGGGCGTCCACGTGCCAAACTTGGTCACCGTGGGCGATGACTCTCCATGGCATGCATCACCACCTTGCAGACAAGGGCTAGCCAATATGAGGCTAACCCCAAGTCCTGTCAATAGTTGAGGGCTGTCAGTCCCCTCGGGTGGCGAGGGCTTTGAAGCGCTTGGCGAGGGCTTGCGTCGTGGGACCCGGCTTCCCGCTCCCGATCACACGGCCGTCCAGCTTGGTGACGGCGACGATCTCGGCGGCCGTGCCGGTTAGGAACATCTCGTCCGCCGTGTACAGGTCGTAGCGGTTCAGCGGCAGCTCTTCGACGGCATAGGTCGCCTCGCGCGCGACCTCGATCACGGCATCGCGCGTCACGCCGCGCAGAATCCCGGCGTAGGCGGGTGGCGTCTTGAGGGTGCTGTTCGTCACGGCGAACAGGTTCATCCCGCTCGCCTCGGCGACGTAGCCTTGCGCGTCCAGCATGATCACCTCATCGACCCCGGCCGCGATCCCCTCGACCTTCGCCAGGATGTGCGACAGGTAATTGAGCGACTTGATGCGCGGCGACAGGCTTTCCCGGTGGCTGATCGGGGTGGCGGCGGTGAGCGCGGTGAGCCCTTTCTCGTAGCGCTCCGGCGACCAGAGCTGGATCGTGTCCACGATGCAGATGACCGACGGCGTGGCGCACTTGCGCGGGTCGAGCCCCAGATCGCCCACGCCACGCGTCACCACCAGCCGGATATACGCCTCTTCGAGGCCGCTTTTCGCGACGGCCTCCTCCACCAGCCGGTGCATCGCCGGCTTCGCGAGCGGGATCTCCAGCCAGATTCCCTTGGCCGAGGCGTACAGCCGGTCGAGGTGCTGCGCCAGGCGAAACACGCGCCGGTTGTAGACGCGGATCCCCTCGAAGACGCCGTCGCCGTACAGCAGCCCATGGTCGAACACCGATACCTTGGCGTTGGTGCGGTCATGGTACGTCCCGTCGATCCAGACGATGGGGGGCATGGGTTCCTTAGTGCGAGTCGGCGACGATCTTGTCGAGCACAGAGCGGGCGAAGTCCTTGTCCCAGGTGACGGCGGTGCGCTTGGCTACCACCTGCACGCGGGTCGCATTCTTGCCTTCCACCTTGAGCGTGACGCTGACCTCCCGGTCGCCGGCCGTGCCCTCGATTCCCCGCTTCTCCCCATCCTTCCCCTGCTCGGTCTCCGATTTCGTTGGTCGGATCTTCAGCTGGCCAAACGCCTGGGTGGTGGCGGTCGCGGCACGCTCGACCGTGACGGGGACGACCGACTCGACCCCGCGCTGGGTAAAGTAGATGCCACCCCCCGCGCCGGCACCCGCCGCGGCGACCATGCAGCCAGCGAGCAACAGCGCCGCGGCACTAGCGGCCGCCCGGGATCGCAGGGTGGTCCTCGATGGTCGCATACGTACGCCTCCGAAGGCGGCTAGCAGCCTGCCCCGCCGTATGTTGCGCGAATATACCTGCCTCGGCGACCCCCCGGCTACCGTACCTCAGGCTGGTGCGCGTGTTACCCAGATCACAGACTCTGGGGTCCAGAACCGCAATCTCTGTAGACCATGGAACAGATCCTGGGCTGGGCTCGCTTGTGGTTCGCGGCGAAGCGCGACGACGAAGGCGAAGCGCCGCTGCGCAACGGCGCATGGTATCCGATCTTGAGCAGTGGCGTGAACCGGGCGGTGCTCGAGGTGTCAGGCCAGCGGGTCGCCGTGCCGCAGGACCTCGTGGAAGTGCGCGACAAGCCCCCCGACCGCTTCACCGTGGTGTACCGCACGTATGACGACCCTAATCCTGCCCGCGGGACGCGAGCGGACGCCGGGCGTCGCTACGGCGTGTGTCCCAAGTGCGCGACCCGCATCCCGTTCCGCAGCGGGATCATCCCGTCGCGCGCCACGTGTCGTAAGTGCAAGCACGAAGGGATCGTGGCGTGGTGGGAGACGGGGTGACAAACGAGACGTCGCCTCGCATGACCCGGCTGGGGATCGAACCCAGGACCTACGGATTAAAAGTCCGTTGCTCTACCAACTGAGCTACCGGGTCGGACGCTCGAAACCTCGCCCGGGGACGTGACTTAGACAAGCTGCGTTACGCCCCACAAGGTGCGGCACTCTTTAGGAGTATGCTGCGCCCTGCCACCGCCCGATCTCGCCTCAGAGGCGCCGCGGCCACCGACCGTACCCTGGTGGAGCGGATGAGTCGAGGCGACGAAGCGGCGTTCCGCGATCTGCTGGCACGCTACCGCAGCACCATGTACGCCACGGCGTATGCCGCACTGGTCGATCCCGAGCAAGTCGACGCGACGGTGGCCGACGCGTTCGCCGAAGCCCGCCGTACGGCGGCCGGGTTTCTTGATTCGCTCGGCACCGTGTCCGGCTGGCTGACCCACCTCACCAGGCTCTGCATCGCCGCCAGACGCCATACCCGCCGACCCGCGACCCAATAACCGTAGCGCGCGCCGACTTTCCGAGCTCCCCGTGGCCCTCCTCAATCTCGAACTAGATTGGGGACTCGGACACGAGGAGGAGGATGAAGAACAGCGCCCGGCCCCCCCGGCCACGCCGCCTCGTGCTCGCGCTGTATGTCGCGAGCGCGGCCCTCGTGACCGTTCAGCAAGCCATTCTCGGCCACTCGAACAACCTCAGCATCTTTCGCTCCGCGAGCCTCAACCTGCTCGCCGGTCGGGACCTGTACGCCGCCCACCCGGAGCAGCACTTGGACTTCTACAAGTACAGCCCCACCTTCGCCCTGCTGTTCGCGCCGCTCGCCTACCTGCCGTTCGCACTCGCCTTTCTGTGCTGGAGCCTGCTCAACGGGCTGCTGCTGTGGTACGCCCTGGACCGGCTCCTCCCCGAGCGGCAGGCGACCATCGCCCTCGCGCTCTTGTACCTCGAGGTGCTGTTGGCGTTGCAGTACGGGCAGAGCAACGCGCTCGTCGCCGCGCTGATGATCCTCGGGTTCGTCGCGTTCGAGGGTCGGCGCCAGCTCGGCGCGGCGCTGAGCATCACCGTCGGCGCGGCCGTCAAGCTCTTCCCGCTCGCCGGGTTGTCGTTGGCCGCCTTGTATCCCCGACGGCTCCGGTTCGGGGCGATCGCCGTCGGGGTACTCGCCGTCGCGGTCGTCTTACCCCTCGTGGTCATCCCTCCAGCCGACCTGCTCGCGCAGTACCGGTCGTGGCACGCCATCGAGGCGAAGGACACGCTGCTGCGCGGGTACTCGCTGATGCACTACGTGCACGCCTGGTTCGGGGTGAACTGGCCCAACTGGCCGCAGCAGGCCGCCGGCACGGCCCTGCTGCTCCTTCCGCTCGCGCTGCGCTCCGACCGGTGGGAAGCGCTCGAGTTCCGGCGCCTGTTCCTGTGCTCCCTGCTCGTCTACTCGGTCCTGTTCAATCACGCCTCGGAGTCCCCCTCTTTCGTGGTGGCATATGCGGGGATCGTGATCTGGTACGTAAGCTCGCCGCCGAGCCCGCTGCGGACGGCCGTGATGGCCCTTACGCTGCTCGTGATGGTGGTGCACGACGTGGACGTGGTGCCCCGCTGGGTGAAGTACGACATCCTGGTCCCCTACCGCATCAAGGGAATTCCCGGCCTCGTCGCGTGGTTCGTGATGCAATGGGAGCTGCTAGTGACAGCGCGCTCGACGCGGCGGGTTGATCCGGATAGCTTTTCCCCGCCTCCGTCCAGGGCGGGAGCTTGAGCGACACATCCGGCGAGATTCTGCACGTCTCCGACACCGCGCGGTGGGTGGCGCTGTACCGCGCGATGGAATCCGAGCGGCCGGACGCGCTGTTCCGCGATCCCCACGCCCGGCGGCTCGCGGGCGAGCGCGGCGAGCGGATCGTCGCGTCCATGCGGAGGGGCCGTGCGTGGGCCTGGCCGATGATCGTGCGCACGGCCGTGCTGGACGAGCTGATCCTGCGGACGATCGAGCGAGACGGCGTCGACACCGTGCTCAACCTCGCCGCGGGGCTCGACACGCGACCGTACCGCCTGGCGCTGCCACGCTCGCTCCGCTGGGTCGAAGCCGACTTCCCCGACGTGATCGCCTACAAGCAGGAGCAGCTCAGCAATGAGCGGCCGGTGTGTGTGCTCGAGCACGTGGGGATCGACCTCACCGACGTCGGGCGGCGTCGCGCCCTGTTCGCCCGGATCGGCACCGCGGCACGCGAAGTCCTGGTGGTAACCGAGGGGCTGTTGATTTACCTCACGCCGGAGCAGGTCGCGGCGCTCGCCTCGGATCTCGCCGCGCCGGCACCGTTCCGCCGGTGGCTCATCGACCTCGCGTCACCCCGGCTGCTCAAGATGATGGCACGGACCTGGGGGCGCGCCGTGGCCGCCGGGAACGCCCCGTTCCAG
>QHTS01000045.1 GCA_003220905.1 Gemmatimonadota bacterium
GTCGGCCGTCTTGGTTTCGCTGCCCGCCACCGTCACGGTCGCGGTCTGCGTGCCGTACTTCTCGTGCCACGCCTCGATCGTGTACGTCCCGGGCGGCAGGCCCTTGAGCGTGAAGCTCCCGTCCGCGCCGCTCACCCCGAAGAACGGATGCGGCAGCACGCCCAGCCACGCGTGCATCCAGCCGTGCACGTTGCACTCGAGCGGCACCATCACTTCCGACGCCGTGAACGTGCGCTCCGACACCATATTCGTCGGCTGGCTGATGTTGAAGGGTCGGTTCTTCACGCCCTTCGCCTTGATGTTGTGCAGGATGCCATCGGAGTTCTTGATGGCGAGCTTCTGACCCACCAGAATGCCGAACACGTGCGGATGGTAGCGGCAGCCGTCCTGATCGAGAGTCACCGGCCCCGTGGGCGCCGGCGCCGTGTAACTCGCCGGGAGACCGGACTTCACGTACACGAACACATTGGCGAGGGTGCCGTTCGGGTTCACCACCACGGTCTCCTCCGTGGGCACGCCCTGGTACTTCGCCTTGCACTTGGGCTCCTCGGTCATGTCGATCTTCGGCATGGCAGGCTTGGTGCCGGTGAACTTCACCTTCCCGCTGATGGTCCCGCCGCCTTGCGCGGGTGGGGGGGGCTGGCGCGTCCACGCCGCGAGGGCCAGGGCCAGCACCGCGCCCGTCGCTGCCACAGCTCCAAGCTTCCGCATCCTGCCTCCTCGATGAGAGTCCTGCACGCTATACCCCCGAACGCGCCGCGCCGCGCCGCTGGGCCCGCCGTACGACCACGAGCCCGAGCCCGAGCGTCACGAGCATTGCCACCACCGGAGAAATGAACACGCCCGGCGGCGTGGCCCGGTCGAGCGCCAGGAAGTACCAGGTGCTCACCGCCATGCGCGAGCCGTGTTCCCCGCTGGAGCCGTCCCAGGCGAAGAAGGCCATCGGAATCGCCCGGCCAGCCTCAAGCTGAACTTCGTTGGCGGTATCGGGCGTCGCAAGGGCGCGAGTGAGCACCAGGCGCCACTCGCCGTGCTCGTAGATCGCCTCTCCGGCCGGCGCGCCCGCAAGGGTGTCGAAGCGCTCGATGCCGCGGCCCAGGCCGGCGAGGGCCCGGCGCGGCCGGCTCGTCCAGCGCCATTGATACACCGGGTCGGTGGCGGCCCCCATGAGGAAGTAGGGCCGTTCCATTTCCCCCGACCCCTCCGGCAGGCGGCGGGGAAACTGTATCGCCAGCTCGTCGGGCCAGGGCTCCGCCTTGAGGGGCGGCGCGGAGTCGTCGCCGGCGACGGTCTCGAGGATGCGCTGCTCGAACTTGAGCCACGCCGTATCGGGGCTCTCGGTGCGGTCGTCCCAGCTCACCCGCAGCGCGAGCGTCTTACCGTCGTGCACGGCTTGCACCCACACGCCCGACACCGCCGGCGCGAACCAGCGTGACTGGTGGATGACCTGGCCCACGAGCGGGAACCAATAGCGGGTGACGCGCGCCCACGCCGAATCGTCCGGCGAGACCGGCACCGTGCCGGGGATCTGCGGGGCATGGACCACATCGCGCACCTCGGGCGGGGCCGGCGGCGAGAGCGAGCGCACGTACTGCGCCAGGCGCCACAGCTCTTCGTCGGTCAGGAACTTCTGATCGATCAGGTCGGCGAACGACGGCATCGGCGTGCCGTCCAGCCCCGTGCGCAGCCGCCGGTAGATGTCTTCCACCGAGCCGCCACCACGGAACCGCCAATTCTGGTGCAGATCGGCGGCGAAGATCGGGAAGTCTGCGTCGTCCTTGAGGGTCGGCGCCGAGGCGCCGTCGCCCCTCCCCTGATCGCCGTGGCACTTGCGGCAACCGATCGAGTCGTAGAACTCCCGCCCCACCTTGACGGCGTTGGCGCTCGTCCCCCCGCTCGGCGCGCTCGAGAATTTCAGCGGCACCACGTGCTGGCTCGTGTCCGCGAAGAACGACGAGAAGGTCTTGATGTACGCCATCACATTGCGCCGCTCCGCGTTCGAGAGCCGCCCCCGCCACCCCGGCATCGCGCTCCCGGGGAGCCCGTCGTCGATCGCCCGCGCGAGATCCGCGTCGGTCGGAAGCTGGCCGCTCGCCGTCGTGCGGATCTTGTAGAGCCCGCCGGTGAAGTTGCGGGGGCGCGGGAGCATGTACGCCGCCGCCGGGCCGTCGCCGGCACCGCCATCGCCGTGGCAACCGGCGCACCACTTCACGTAGACGGCTTTGCCTTTCGTGGTGTCCTGCGCCGGGAAAGGGGAATGGGGAGAGGGGAAAGGTGCGGCTCGCAGCGCGAGCAAGAGAAGGCCGCTAATCATCACCTTTCCCCTTTCCCGTTTCCCCTTTCCCGGCTTCGGTCTCCCACGTTCTCGGCTTCCAGCCCGTCTGCTCGTACAGGAACAGGATCACCGACCAGATCTCCCGCTCCGTTAAAAAGTCCTCCCACACCGGCATCGCCGAGTTCCAGGGCGTGCCCTCGCGCGGCAGCCCGGGCCCGCCCTTCGCCACGCGCCAGAACACGAAGCTCTCGGTGAGCTGCGCGATCGTGCCGTTGTCCTGGAAGTTCGCGGGGAGCGGGTTGAAGCCGGGCCCGAAGTGTCCCTGGCCGTCGAGGTGGTCGCCGTGGCACGGAAGACAGTTCTGGTAATAGACGCGTTTCCCCTCCGCGAGGTAGGAGGAGAGCGAGTCGGGGTGCTGCCGCAGCGGGTTCTCCAATCCCGTCAGCGCAATCGTCTTGCCCCGGAACGTGATCTCGGCGGGCGGCGCGGGATGGATCGACCGCAGGTTCGGCGGCGCCGCCACGGTCGTCTTGACCTGGCCGTAGGCGGCGAGTCCCACCAGCGCGGTCAACCCCGCGAGCGCGGCGGCGCGCACCGCCTTGAGCCGCGGCTCGATCAGGACGGCCTGGATCGGTTCCTTGAAGCGACGCCAGCGCTCTTCGTTGTCGCTCACGTAAATGAGCACGCCGACGAGCACCGTGACCATGTATTGCAGCACGACGCTCTTCGGGACGATGGCGCTGCCGGGAAGGATCGGCACCACCCAGACGACCACGATGTAGGCGATGAGGACGATCCCCACCGCCTGCCAGAACGGGTGCTCGGCGTACCGCCGGATGGCCGGGGGGAGGCGGGGGCTCATTTGTGCGCCGCCAGATACTGCGCCAGCGCTTCGAGCTGCGCGGCGTTCATCATGGTGCCGAAGCTCTTGGGCATGATCCCCGCGAGCTTTTCGTAGCCCTTCGTGACCGACGACGCCGGGTCGAGGATCTTCTTCCGGATCGACTCCGCGTCGCGCCGCGAGCCGACGTGCGTGAGATCGGGCGCGATCACCTGGCCCTGCCCCTCGAGCTTGTGACAGGCGAGGCACCCGGCGGCCTGGATGATCACCTTGGGATCGGTGCTGCCCCCAGCGAAAGCGGTACCCCCACCCCCCCCACCGCCAGGGGAGGTTGTGGAGGTTGGGGAGGATGCGGGAATGTCCGACGCGCTTACGTCCACGGCGCCGCCCTGCGATTCGAGGAACGCGATCACGGACCAGACCTGCGCGGGCGACAGCTGCTTCGTCATCACCGGCATGATCGGCTGGTAGCCGGATACGACGAACGCCGTCGGATTGTCGAGCGACTCGTACAGGTACTGCTTGCAGGTCTTGCCGGGCTCCCGCTTGCCGCAGCGGGCCCCGATCGGCCCCTGGCCCTTCTCGTCGGTGAGGAGGTTCGGCGCACGCTCGCCGAGCCCGTGGCAGGTGGTGCAGCCGCCGATGCCGGTGTAGACCTTCTGCCCCGCGGCGACGAGCTGCTCCGGCGTGACGTTGGCGCCGAGGGTGAGCGCCTGCGGCACCTCGGACTGGACCTGCGGGATCTTGTTGGCGATGAGGGTATAGAGCGCCAGCGTCCCGAGGACGATCCCGACGATCTTGGCGTTAGTGGCCCACATGCCGGGCCCCCTGCTCCCCTTCGCCCGCGACGAAGGTGGACTTCTCGGCGAGCCCGCCGAGCCAGAACACGAACGCCACGAGTGAGAGGAAGATCAGCACGCACAGGCTGATCATCTTCGAGGCGTAGCCGAGCGCGGGGGTGGCGGCGTACTTGCTCGTGTCCTGCATGACCTGCCACACGTGCCAGTACTGCCGGATCCCGGAGCGCGCGAACCCCATCAGGCCCATCAGCCAAGTGAACGTGACGGCCAGGATGAACAGCGCGTACTGGGACCGCGGTGGCATTTTGCCCCACCGGATCGCCCCCAGCGATTGGGCGCCGCGCGTCATGAGGATGTCGATCAGGGTGACAAAGACGATGCACGAGAGCACCGCCAGGACCTGATAGACGCTGAACCCGATTCGCACGATCGCTTCGACGAAATAGCCGCGGATGCCGTAGAACAGGACGACCCCCGCCGCCACCGCGAACATCGCCCCCTGGATGATGGTCCCCGTGCGCGCCCACGGCACCACCGGGCGCGTGTTGGCCCGGCGGTAGAGGAGGAACGACAGAAACGTGGTGAGGATCATCAGGTTCACCGCGGTATTCTTGGCGCTCATCACGCCGAGGGCGCCCAAGAAGGGGTGGTGCGACCCGCCCATCGCGGCCAGCTCCTTCGAGTCCGCGATCATGGTGTGGGGCGTGCCCCACACGATGGCGCCGAGCACCAGCACGATCAGCAGGTACTTGGTGTAGGGCCGGAACCGCTCGGCGCCGGGAATGCGGCCCATGCCGATCCACAGATAGTAGTTCCCCGTCAGGAACAGCACGGCGATGAGGAACGCCTGGATCACCCACAGCCAGCTCATGAAGCCGCCCATCATGGTGATCCCCATCGACTGGTCGTACTGATAGATCTCGCGCCCCAGCCAGTAGCCGGCGAACGGCAGCACGATGAGCGCCGACATCGCAATGAAGTTCCCGACGTAGCCCATCCAGTCGTAGTGGGCCCGCTCCTCGTCGGTGCGCGCCGCGAGAAAGCGATAGCTCGCGTACGCTCCCACGATCGCGCCGCCGAACACGACGTTCGCGATCACGCGATGGACGTTGATCGGCATCCAGGTCGCATTGGCGATCGCGTGCCAGAGCTTGATGGTGGTCGGGTCGGTGGTGGGCGTGATGTCCCGTGGCGGCGACATCATGTACGTGAGCCACGCATTCGCGATGAACATCACGATCGTGCCCCAGACGTTGAGCAAAATCCCGAGCGTCCAGTGGCCGAGCTTCGCCCGACCCTTCTTCCAGCGGTCCCAGCCGTAGTAATAGAGGTACAGCGTGAAGGACTCGATGAAGAACAAGGCCGCGTACAGCCACATCGACGGCGCGAAGATCGTGGTGAGGTAGGCCCAGAAGCGGGGATACAAGGTCGAGAGGCCGAACACCAGCATCGCGCCCCAGATCGCCGTCGCGCTGTATGCCACGAGCAGGAGCCGCGTGAACTCCTTGCTCAGCCGGTCGTAGCGCTCGTCGCCGCCGAAGATCCCGATCGCCTCCGTGACGACGGCGAACATCGGCACGCCCAGCACGAACGCCGCGAACATCAGGTGCACCTCGGCCGTGATCCACACGAACGCCCGCGCGCCGATCACGGGGAACTCGCCGTAGGCGTGAGTCGAGTCGGCCGCGGCTTGCAGCAGCAGCAGGGCGCTGTCGGTCATCAACTGTCGGCCACGAAGAACGGTCGCTTCTTCGAAAAGTCGATCGGCATGGCGCTGCGCACTTCCGCTAGCAGCTCGGGCGTGACTTCCCGCCGTCCCTGGCGGCGGGCCCACGCTTCCACCCGCTGCATCACCACGCCCCGGACGAACGAAGGAATCCGCTCCATGCGCTCGCGCGCCGCATCGGCCCACACGAGCGCCGGCGTGAAGGCGTCGCCGTACGCAATCGCCCGCGCGGGCTCGAGCAGGGCCACGGCGCCCGTCGGCTCGTAAACGCACGACGGATCGGCGGCGAGCACGTCCCCTTCGAGGGCGAAGGCGCGCGCCCGGCAGCCGCCGCACAGGGCGCGGTACTCGCACACGCCGCACTTGCCGCCGAGCGGCCCCTCGCGCAGCCGGCGGAACAGGGGCGCCGACCACCAGATGTCGGCGAAGCTCTGGGCGCGCAGGTCTCCCGCCACCTCGGGCAGGTACGGGCACGGGGTCAGCTTGCCGTCGGGGGTGATGCGGCAGTACTGGGTGCCGCAGGGGCAGCGCGTCTGGTAGTTCAATACGGGGGAACCGAGATCGCGCTGGTGCACGTGCCGCATGAAGTGCGGGGCGCACTTCGCTCGTACCAGCATGCGGCCGCGGTAGGCGCCCTCCCACCGGGCCAAATCGGCGAGCACCGCTTCGTAGTCCGCGGGCGCCAGGTCGGTGAGCGACGCCCCGCGCCCGGTCGAGACGAGGAAGTAGCAATTGAAGGACACCGCGCCCTGCTCAGCCGACCATTCGACCAAGCGCTCGAGCTCGGCGCGGTTCCCCTTGGTGACGGTGGTCTGGACGATGAAATCGAGCCGCGCGGCAGCGAGCCGCGCGAGCGCGGCCTGCACGTCCGCGAGGGCCCCCCGACCGCGTCGGAAGTTGTCGTGGTAGGACGGGCGCAGCGAATCGACGCTCACCGCCAGGCCCTGGACGCCGGCCTGCTTGAGCGCCGCGATCCGCTCGTCGGTGAGGAGCGTCCCGTTCGTCCCCACGACGACGGTGGCCCCGTTGGTCGCGGCGTAGTGGGCGATCTCGGTCAGATCCTGCCGCAACAACGGCTCGCCCCCGGAGAGGATGAGCAGGGGCGCGGGGTTCACGAGGAGCAGCTGATCGACGATCTCGAGACACGCGGCCGTATCAAGCTCCGTGGCGGCGCTCTCGTGCGGACCCGCCGCGATGTAGCAGTGCGCGCACTCGAGGTTGCAGCGCCGGGTCAGATTCCACGCGACCACGTGAGGGACGTAATCCACGTCAGTCCCCGGCTTGCTCCGCCAGCAGCCGCTCCATGGCCGCCTTCGCCTCCTCGGGCTTCATGGTCTTCAAGTCCACCGGGCACCGCCCCATCTGCGCTTCGATGTCCCGGATGGGGCAGCGCGTGATCCCCTGCGCCTTGGCGTCCTCGATGAACGCCCGCATCTCCGGGGACAGCGCGTCTCGTCCTTCTGCCTCGGCGCGGATCTGCTTGGCGCGGAGCTCCTGGAACATCACCATCATCGTGTCGACGTCGAACTCGTCGGCAGCGATCATCGCCTGCTTGTTCTCGTCCATCACGTGCGTGGTCACGCGCCAGATGTCGTGGCCTCGCGCGAAGCGCTCCACCGTATTGCGCGCCAGCGGGCGGGCGATGAGCGGCACGAGCTGAAGCCGTTGCCACGCTTCCTCGGTCCACACGATCGGGTCGACCGCGGTGCGCGGACGGCGGCTCACGGCGCCCGTGACGGGGCACTTCACCTCAACGTCAGAGCTTAGGGGCTGGGGGTCGGCGTCATGGCCCTGCACCTTCGTCCCCTTCATTTGCTCCTGCGCCTTCACTTCCGCGAGCGCGACCTCCTCCGCCGTTCCGATGCCCATGATGAGCTGCATGTGCGTCGGCAGGAGCTTTCGGATCGCCTCGTCGAGCCACTTGTTGGTGACCGTCGCGGGCTCCCCGTGAGTCTGCTCGAGCAGGTACTCCTCCACCGCTCGCCGCGCGATCCCCTGCGCGAACGGTGGCACTCGGAGAATCCGCACCTCGGCATCGGGCGCCCAGGCGAGCCCCGCGACGCCGTCCTCTTCGATCCAGGGGATGTCTTCTGGCCGCACCCCCTCCGTGCCGATCAGTAGGACGTTGCAGGCCGCAAGCCGCAAGAGATTCTCGGCCTGAGAGCCGAGCTCGGTGCCTTCGATGCGATGGGCGCCGTGCCGCGCCAGCACCAGCAGCGACGGCTTGATCTCCTCGGCCCACTGCATGATCACCTGGAACGGCTTGCCGACCAGGATCTGCGTCTTGAGGGGAACGTCGGGGAACTCCTGGGCCATGACCTCGGCACGCTTCAGGTTCGCCTGGCACAGCTTGAGCAGTCCCTTGTCGATGATGTTGTTGTGCAGCTCCTCCTGCTCCTCGAACTTGAAGACTTTGGAAGCTTGATAGGAGAGAACATCCTTGATGTTGTGAAACACGACGTGGTGGTACTCGACGTCGAACGCGCTGCACACGTACAGCGACCCGCCGAACGCCTGCGCCAGCTCGAGCGCGACGCGCATCGCCCGGTAGCTGTAGGACGAGCCGTCCACGCACACCAGGAACCGCCCGCCCGCGAACGGCCGATCGTCCCGCACCAGGAGCACGTCCTTCGCGATCCCGCGAAGCACGCGCGACACGACGCCGCCGAGCTGCGAGTACGGCTGGCGGCCCAGCCCGTGCGCGCCGATCGCCAACAGGTCGTATTGCCGGCCCGACGAGCCGGCGAGCCGCGCCGCCGTGTCCTCGTCTTCGGCCACCAGTCTGTTGTTCTCGCCGACCTTCACGTCCGAGCGGACTTTCTCGCCGCCGTCGTAGCCCGCCGCGCGGTCGGGGTCGAACCCGATCAACCCCGGCAGCCGGCCCGCCCCCCGGTTCACCTCGCTGACGATCTCTTCGTAGTTGATGCCTTCGAGCAGCTGGCGGGTGAGCCGCACGCCCGCGGCCTCGCATCGCTTGCCGAGCTGGTCGAGGAAGCTGTCGGCGATCAGCTGTAAGCCTTTTTCGATCAGCTTGTCGTGGATCTTGCGCTGCTTCTTGATCTCGGCGGGCGTCTGGAACCGAGCCGGGAGGCCTGTCTCGAGCTGGCGGAAGCGGACGTCGTGGAGGCGGGCGGCGTAGACGTGGTTCCCGGTGATGCGGCCGTCGGATCGGCGGGACAGCTCGATGGCCCGGTCGACGGCCCAATCGGAATGCGTGGAGTTGTCGACGGGGACGAAGATCTCGCGATACACCGGCACCTCTCCCTCTCTCGTGCGGGGCGGGCCGGGCATGCACTCGTCTCGCCGGACCCGGGCCGAAGCGTCGGGTCGGTGCCTGGATGCTATGAACGGCTTGAGTGTATGTCCGGCCGTCATGGCGGACCGGAGCCCGCCAGAGTAAGCGATGCCAGTGCTACTGGTGCGGCGAGTATGCGGCGCGGGCAAAGACCTGTCAAGTTGTCCCAGGAACGATCTGTTTTCCCTCCGCGTCGTAAACCGTGATCGCATCTACGGGGCAGGCGTCGCACGCGCGCAGCAATCGCTCGCGCTCCACGGCCTCGGGCGCGACGAACACCGCCACGGTCTCCTCGTCCAGTTTGAAACCCTCGGGCGCTTCCTTCGCGCAGTCCCCGAACCCGACGCACTGGTCGCGGTCGATCACGATTCGCAGCCCGTGCACCCTCCGCTCGCTGAGACTCACATCCCCTCGAGGCCGAGCTCGGTCCGCGCCGTGTCCATGACCGCCGGGGTGATCTCGGCGATGCCCCGGTCCTTGGCGTAGTCGAGGTAAATCCTCTTCACCATCCCGCGCACGAAGTTGGGGACCCGGGCCAAGCGCTCCTGCGCTTCACGGGACCAGGCGGGGAGCGGACCATTCCCCTTTCCCGTTTCCTCTGTCCCGTCTTCGAAGGCATCACCCCGCCCCGTCGTCACCATGCCCCGCACCGTCTCCATCGGCTGCGGCGGGAGAGTGGTGCCTCCGATCTTCACGCCCAGGGACGCAACCAGCTGGGTCTCCATGGGGTTCGTGAGCAGCGCCACGACCCGGCCGCACGTCGGGCATCGGAACGCCGCCGCGAGCGTGCCGTCCCCCGGAAGCTGGCGCTCCTCGAACTGCATCTGCCGGTCGCATTCCACACACAGGAACTTCATGCGCGCTCCGGGGACGCCGCCCCGATCCTCGTCGCGAGCGCGTCCCAGATGTCAGGTGTTGGGTGCCAGGGGATGCGAGCGAGCACCGGAAGGCCGAACTCGGCG
>QHTS01000282.1 GCA_003220905.1 Gemmatimonadota bacterium
GGCCAGTACGTCTCCGAACACCCGTTCGAGCTCGGTGCCCTTCGCCGCCGGGAAGGCGATCCAGATGCTTTGACCCAGGACCCGGTCCGCCGGCAGCGCGGTGATGCGAGCGGCCGCCGCCGACCATTCGGCGATCGTCCAATCGGGAGCCATCGCCAATACACCGACGTCGAGACTGTCCAGCAGCTCTTTCGCTTCCATATACGTGCTCCTACGACACGCAGCGCCCCGTTGGCCTGATCGCGGGCGCAACGGGGCCGGGTGAGTTCCGACGAGGCTATTGTCGCTTGCTGGTACCAGGGTGTGTTCCTCCCCGTTCCCCTGTCAAGCGGCGTGGGGCGATGCGTCGACGCAACAGGTACGCAAGGGGTGGGCCGGTACCGCAGCCCAAGGGGTGGCTAGACCCGTCGCAGCTTCCAGCGGCCGCGTCGGAAGATCACAGCGCTCACGACGGCGAGTGTCGAGAACGCGATCATGACCGCCAAGGCCACCCCCTGCGGCCCGAGCCCCGCGTGCCGCGCCAACAGGTACGCGAGCGGGATCTCCCACAGCCAGAAGCACCCCAGGTTGATCCACGTGGGCGTCCACGTGTCGCCCGCGCCGTTGAACGACTGTGTGATCACCATCCCGTACGCATAGAACAGGAACCCGTAGCTGATGGTCCGCAGGCACAGCACCGCGACCGGGGCGATCGCCGGGTCGCGCGTAAACACGCTGACAATGGGCTCCGCGAAGGCCACGAACACGGCGCCCACCGCGCCCAGGAACAGCATGTTGTAGAACCCGGCGAGCCACACGGCCCGCTCGGCCCGATCGGGCTGTCCGGCGCCGAGGCCCTGCCCCACCAGCGTCGCCGCCGCGTTGGCGAGTCCCCATGAGGGTAACAACGCGAACACGATGACCCGGATCGCAATCTGGTATCCTGCGATCGCCTCCGAGCCGAAGCTCGAAACGATCCGCACCAGTCCGATCCAGCTCGCCATGCCGATGAACACCTGCACCGTGCCCGTACCGGAGAGCCGGAGCATCGTCCGCATCACGGCGGGTTGGAGCTTGAGCTGGGCACGCCGGATGGCGACCCGACCGTCGCCGCGCCACAGCCGGTGCAGCTGGTAGAGCACCCCGGTGCCGCGCCCGATGGTGGTCGCGATGGCCGCGCCGGTGACGCCCAGTCGCGGGAACGGCCCGACGCCGAAAATCAGGCAGGGCCCGAGCACGATATTGATGCCGTTGGCGAGCCACAGCACGCGCATCGCGATCGCCGCGTCGCCGGCGCCTCGGAACATGGCGTTGATCAGAAACAGCAGCAGGATCACCGCGTTCCCGCCGAGCATCACGCGCGCGTAGCTCGACCCCATGACCTGGACGGCGGGCGTCGCGCCCATCACCGCCAGGAGGCGCGGCGCCAGCGGCACCGTGACGGCCGCGATCACGGCCGCCACGAGCAGCCCGAGCGCCATTCCCTGCACCGCCGCTTCGGCTGCCGCTGCGGGGTTTCCCTCGCCGATGCGCCGGGCCACCATGGCCGTGACGCCGATCGAGAGCCCCATCGCCGCCGTGTAGATGAGGGTGAGCAGCGACTCGGTGAGCCCCACGGTCGCCAAGGCATCGGCGCCGAGCTTCGCCACCCAGAACGCGTCGGCCACGGCGAACACGGACTCCATGATCATCTCGGTGACCATGGGAATCGCGAGGAGCACGATCGCCCGGCCCAGCGGGCCGGAGGTGTAGTCGTGGCGTGAGCCGCGCAGCGCCTCCCGCACCGTCGCCCACCAACCACCGGCCGATGCTCGCGCCGGCGGTGGTTGTGTGGCGGGTTCTGTCACGCAGAGGTGTCGCGATCGAGCTGCGGCTGCACGTACTTGGTGTAGCAGTCGGGGCAGATGCCGTGGCTGAGCAGCGTCTCGAAGTGCCTCTCGATATACGTCTCGAGCGGCTCCCACTCTTCCTTGTCGTTCCGGATTCGCTTGCAGTACGAGCAGATGGGGAGCAGGACCTCGAGCTGCTCGATCTCCTTGCGCAGGCCGAGGATGCGCTCGGCAACCTTGAGCCGGGCGCGCAGCTCATCCGGGTCCACCGGCTTGGCGATGAAATCGTCCGCCCCGGCCTCCATGCCTGCCAGGTACTGCTGCTTGCCGCCGCGCGACGTGACGAGGATGAAGTAGACGTACGGCTCGCGCGTGCGGGCGCGGATGCGGCGGCACAGTTCGGGCCCGTCCATCTCGGGCATGTACCAATCGGAGATCACGATGGGAACGCGCGCCAGCTGCAGCAGCTCCCACGCCTCGCGGCCGTTGGGTGCGCTCCTGGCCTCGTAGCCAGCCGCCTTCGCGAGCGCGCCCAGTTGGGCGCTCGACACCGGGTCGTCATCCACGACCAGCACGGAAATCAGGTTAGCCATCCTGCCCGCCTTTCGTCGCCGTTCGAAGATAGTCGAGCGCGGCCTGCGCCTCGCCGCGTACGTGCTCAAGCTTGTCACGTGCCCCGGCCAAATCGCCATCCCGCGCCGCGCCCTCCATGTCCTCGAGCAGCGCGGCGAGGTGGCCCGCGCCGATCGTCCCGGCAGCCGACCTGAACGCATGCGCCGCCCGCTGCAGCGGGTCGGCCTCGGTGCCGCCGGCCGCCGCCACGAGCGCTTCCAAACGCTGCGGCAGGGTGGCCACGAAGGTCTCGAGGATCCCGTCCACCGCCTCGCCGGCCCCCGCTTCCTCCATGGTGCGACGGAAGGCCGCGAGGTCAACCGCCGGCGACGGCGCCGCCGCGGCGTCAGCCGGCTGGGCGCCCCGCCCTTCGACGGCGGCAAACAGGTCGTGTGCCTTGAATGGCTTCGCGAGGTAACCGCTCATCCCACGCGCCAGACAGCGCTCGCGCTCCCCGCTGAGCGCGTGCGCCGTGAGGGCTATGATCGGGAGCGTCCGGCCCTGTGGCAGGGCGCGGATCTCCTCCGTCGCCTCGAATCCGTCCATCTCGGGCATCTGGATGTCCATGAGGACGACGTCGTAGCCCTCGGCGGCGACGGCCTCCACCGCTTCGCGACCGTTGCTCACGACGTCCACCTGGTGCCCGCGCTTCAACAGCATGGCCGTCGCTACCTGCTGGTTCACGGGGTTGTCCTCCGCCAGCAGGATGCGCAGGGCGTGGCGCGACTCGGCGATGGAGTGGCGGGTGACGAGGTCGGCCGCGCCGGGGGCCGACGCTCTGCCAGCCAGCACCGTCCCCACGGCTTCCACCAGATCCGCCCGCGCGATGGGCTTGGTGAGATACGCCTGGATGCCCAGCTGCCGGCACCGCTCACCGTCACCCCGCTGCCCGGCCGAGGTGAGGATCAGGAGCCGCGTCTCCGCCAGCGCGCGGTCGGCGCGGATGGCGGTGGCGAGAGTGAAGCCGTCCTGGTCGGGCATCTGGGCGTCGAGGATCGCGAGGTCGTAAGGCGTACCCGATCCGGAGGCGCGGCGGAGCGCCTCCATGCCGGTGTCGGCGCGGGATGCTTCGTGCACGGCCATGCCCTCCGCCCCCAGCATGTCCCGGAGGATCCGCCGGTTCGTTTCGTTGTCATCCACCACCAGCAGCCGGCGCCCACCGAGGGAGACGGCGGCGCGAGCCGTAGCCTGCGTCCCCGCCTCCAGCGGGAAGGTGAGGGTGAAGCCGAACTCGCTGCCGCGGCCGACCTCGCTCGTGACGGCGAGGTCGCCGCCCATCAGCGCCACCAGCCGCCGCGAGATCGCGAGACCGAGGCCGGTCCCGCCGTAGCGGCGCGTCATCGACGCGTCCGCCTGCGTGAACTCTTGGAAGATGGTGCCGAGCTGCTCCGCCGAGATGCCGATCCCCGTGTCCCGCACCCGGAACTG
>QHTS01000283.1 GCA_003220905.1 Gemmatimonadota bacterium
CGGCCCGGACCATGCCGACGACATCGCGCAGGACGTGTTCGCCCGCGCCTGGACCAAGCTCGCGACGTTTCGCGGCGACGCGGCGTTCGGGACGTGGCTGCACCGCCTGGCCGTGAACGTCATCCTCGCCCGGCGCACCACGCTCGGCACGGAGCGCGGCCGCTACGATGACTCGGCCGACATCCTCGACGGCGTGGCGGGCCGCCCGGCGGCGCCGGAGTTGTCGATGGATTTTGAGGAAGCGATCGGGCGGCTGCCGGACGGAGCGCGACGGGTGTTCGTGTTGCACGATATCGAGGGGTACCGGCACGAAGAGATCGCCGACATGCTGGGGATCGTGCCCGGCACGTCGAAATCGCAGCTGCATCATGCCCGAATGGCGCTCCGCAGGCATCTCGAGCGCTGAAGGAGCTGGAACGATGAAGGACCAGTGGACTGATCGACTCTCGGAGTATCTCGACGACGAGCTGGCGCCGTCCGAACGGACGGCGCTCGAGGCGCACCTCGCCGGGTGCGATGGGTGCCGGACGACGCTCGACGAGCTGCGGCGCGTGGTGACCAACGCGCGCGCGCTCGACGATCGCCCGCCCAGCGCGGATCTCTGGCCCGCCGTGGCAGCGCGGATCGGGCTGTCATCGCGGGCGCGGCCGGTGGTGAGGCGTTTTTCCTTCACCGTGCCCCAGCTCGCCGCCGCGTCGGTGGTGCTCGCGCTGCTGTCGGGCGGCGCCGCGTGGCTGATCGTGCGCCGCGGGAGCGTCCCGACCCCGCCCGTCGTGACCTCGGGGCCCGCGCCGGCGCTCCTCAACGCGTCCGCGTACCCGGGCGACGTCCGTTTCGATGCCCAGGTGGCGGATCTCGAGCGCGCCCTCGCGCGCGGGCGCGGCCGGCTCGACACGGCGACAGTGCGCGTGATCGAGAGGAACCTGAGAATCATCGACCGGGCGATCCGCAGCGCCCAGAGCGCGCTTGCGGCCGACCCCGCGAATTCATATCTGAACCTGCACCTCGCCCAGGAGATGCGGCGGAAACTGGAGCTCCTCCGCCAAGCGGCGACACTCGCCGGCGCGCGGAGCTAGGAGGAGGATAGACCAGCATGCTGACGACCCTGGCGACGCTCGCGGCGCTCGCGCTGACGCAACAGACCGACACGACCGTCCAAGTGCGCTCGGGCGCCCGCCTCGAGATCAGCAACTTCGGGGGGGAGATCGCCGTCAAGACGTGGAGCCGCAACGCAGTGCGCGTCGTGGCCGACCATTCGAGTCGCGACCGGATCCGCGTCGATGCGTCCGATCAGGTCGTCCGCGTGAAGACCGAAGCGGGACGGCGTGGGCCGTCGCAGATCGACTACGCCGTCACGGTGCCGGCGTGGATGGCCCTGAACCTCTCCGGGGTCTACACCGACATCAAGGTGGACGGCGCCCAAAACGAGATCACCGCGGAGACGGTGCAGGGCGAGATCACGGTCCTGGGCGGCTCGGGCAACGTGTCGCTCAAGTCCGTCATGGGAGCGGTGACACTCGAGAGGGCGCGCGGTCGTATCGACTTGAGCAGCGTCAACGAAGAGATCCGGGCGACGGAGGTCTCGGGGGACCTCACCGCGGAAACCGTGAACGGTGACATCACGCTCATGCAGATCGAATCGGCCAATGCCGAAGCGAACACGGTCAACGGCGACATCACGTACGACGGCACGATCAAGGACGGGGGCCGCTATCGCTTTGGGACGCACGATGGCGACGTGCGGGTGTCGGTCGCCGAGAAGGCCAACGTCTCGGTCTCCGTGTCGACGTTCAACGGTGAGTTCAACGCCTGCTTCCCCGTGCAGCTGACGGGAAAGACGAAGCACCGCTTCAGCTTCACCCTCGGCTCGGGCAGCGCCCGGCTCGAGCTCGAGTCGTTCGGCGGCGACATCAAGATTTGCCGTCCGGGGCAGCTGCTCAAGGACAAGGATAGAGACAAGGACAAGGACGAGGACCACGAGGAGGACTGACGATGCGCATCGCCATAGTCGCGCTGCTCCCCGCGGTGGCTGCCCTGGCGCTCGTGCCACGCGCGGCAGCCGCCCAAAATGAGTTTCACTGGAAGGGCACAGTCGCCCCCGGCAAAGCGATCGAGATCAAAGGGGTGAACGGTGACGTCCGCGCGATCGCCGGCTCGGGGGACGTCCTAGTGACCGCCGTGAAGCACGCGCGCAGGAGCGACCCCGACGAGGTGAAGATCGAGGTCGTGCAGCACGAGGACGGCGTCACCATCTGCGCCGTGTACCCGAGCGACGGCCGCCGGGAGAACACCTGCGAAGCAGGCGATGGCGGCCACATGAACGTGCGGGACAACGACGTGACCGTCGACTTCACCGTGCGCGTGCCTGCGGGCGTGCGGTTCCTCGGGAAGACCGTGAACGGCGACGTCGCGGCGGCCGACCTTTCGGGCGACGTGGAAGCGAACACGGTGAACGGCAGCATCCGGATTTCCACCGCCGGCTACGCCGAGGCGCAGACGGTGAACGGCGAGATCGTGGCGTCGCTCGGCCGCGCCACGTGGAGCGATGCCCTCGAGTTCCGCACGGTCAACGGCGGGATCACCCTCGATCTGCCGGCCGGCTTGTCCACCGAGGTCCGCGCCAAGACCGTCAACGGCGACATCCAGACCGATTTCCCACTCATGGTCACGGGACGCCTCGGGCCCCGCAGCCTGCACGGGACGATCGGGAGCGGGGGGCGGCGACTCGCCCTCGAGACGGTGAACGGTTCGATAAGACTCAGAAAGAGTACCTGACGATTGGGAGCGGGGAGCAGGGAGCGGGGAGCGGTACCGCTGCCTGCTCTCGGCTCCCGGCTCCCGGCTCCCGCAGTAATTCGACCCTCCCCGCAACACCCCGGTACCTAATCGGAGCAGCACCGGCGCCAGGTTAGCCCCCTCCGAACCAGGGGTCCCGGCGTGCTGCGGGAACTTCTCGCCCGCACCGAGCAGATCGACGATCTTCGCCACCTCTTTGGGGCGCTCGGGTTTCACGCGGCGTGGGAGCCCGTGCCACCCGGACCCTGGCTCGGTCCGGCGCAGGCAGAAGCGGCGGGCGTGATGCGCGCGGCGCTGGTGGCGCGTCACGCGGCGTTCCGCGTGTTCGCGATCGAGGCACGCGATCCCGAGCGGGCGGTCCGCGCAGCGGCCCAGCGCCTGGCCGCGCAGGCCGAGCGCGGCCTCGCGTGCGCGCTCGGGTCAGGTCCCCGGCGCCTCGTGTGCGCGAGTTGGCGCGCGACCGCCCGTGGGAGCGGGGGGGGCGGGGGGGGCGGGGGGGGCGGGAGCCCCGCGGTCCGCCTCGCCACGATTCCCTTGGAGCGGCCGCCCGGCGGCGCCCTCGACACCCTGGAGCGGTTCAGCCCCCTCGCGGGGGAAACGTCGCTCGCGCTCAGCCTGCGGATCGGCGAAGCGCTCGCGAGCGAAGGGGTCACCCCGCGGTTCTTCAAGGCGTTTCGCGCCACGCTCGAGCGCCTCACCGATCGTCTAGGGGCACCCCGCAGCCGGACCGAGCGGCACACCCTCGCGCTCACCGCGCTCACCCGGGTGCTGTTCCTCTACTTCGTGCAGGCGAAAGGATGGCTGGACGGCGACCGGCGCTATCTGATCCACCGCTTCGATGAGAGCGTCGCCACCCGGCGCCACTTCCACCGGCAGGTGTTCGATCCGCTGTGCTTCGGCGCGCTCAATCGGCCGGCGGCTGGGCGCTCCGGCGTGGCGCGCGCACTGGGCCGCCTGCCGTTCCTGAACGGCGGGCTATTCGAGCCCACAGCCCT
>QHTS01000284.1 GCA_003220905.1 Gemmatimonadota bacterium
GAGCAGGGCGAGGTAGACGACGGACGTGCGGAGCGCGACGTCGAGCAGGGTGTGCCAGGAGGCGGTCACGGGTCAGGTGGCTCCGAGGCACATCGGCCTAAAGTACGAGCCGTGACCGTGCGTGCAAGTGACCCACGGTCCGGGTCGGAAAACCACACCGACCGCCAACGAGGAGCCACAAGCGTCGTGAGCCCGGTCACTCCGTGCGGAATGGCCGAACGTCTATAGTGACCGCGAGCCGGCAGACACTATGGCTCTGAGCAAGCCCCGTTGCGCCTGCGAGGTGGCCGACGGGGTTTGGTGTTTCATGCGATCTCTCGCGCCCATGGTGCAGTCTACCGCAGGTATACCGATTCGAGGAGGACTCATGCGTTTCACATTCCACATGGCCGCCGCTGTCGCGGCGGCGCTGAGCGCGACGGCCGTCGCCGCCGCGCAGCAAGCCGCGACGGGCAATGGCGCGCCCAGCGGCTCGCATTACAATCTCAACATCATCGGCGTGTCGCACGACAAGAATCCCAACATGAATGGGAACGGGGCCGGCAACGTCATCTTCGTTGACCTCGGGACGCGCACCGGCGACGCCGTGACCACGAAGATTCTGCTCAGTCAGGCGGCCGACGGCGTGTTCGACGTGCTCGACAAGAATGGGACCGACGGCGAAGCCTCTTTCGCCCTCCCCCTCCCAGGCACCTACACCGTCTGGGCGCGCGCGCTCGGCACGCCGGGTGGACAGTCCAAGATCGCGACTTGCGCGACGTTCGTCGATCCCCTCACGGGCATGCCGACGATCCTGTGCTCGACCGAGAATGAGGTCTTCGTGCGCGGCACGGGCAAGAGCAAATTCCGCGACGTGACCAGCGCGCTCACGACCATTACCCTGGTAGCGGGGAGCCCGGCCGAGCTGGCGTGCGGCACGCCGACCGTGAGCCTGTTCGCTACCTGCCTGCAGGACTTCCTCTGGCAGTACGACAACAACGGGCTGAAGCTGCTGCAGGTGCGGTTCTACCCCTCCTGACACGGAACAGTCGGTCGGCGCCCCGCTGTGCTGGGGCGCCGACTGGCCCGTGATCGACCGTGCTGCGACGCGGTCATCGCACGTCGTACAGCGTGATCGGTTTCCCCAGCAGATACTTGTCGAACCAGTTCAGGATGTGCTGCAGCCGCTCCACCCGGTGTACCGGCTTGCCGGAGCGCGACAGCTCGTGCGACTCGCCGGGGAAGCGGACCTGCACGGTGGTCTTGCGCAGGTACTTGAGGGCGCGGAACATCGCTTCGCCGCCCTGGTTGGGCGGCGCCCGGAGATCCTCCTCGCCCAGGATGAACATCAGGGGCGTCGTCACGCTGTCCGCGTAGCGCACGGGTGAGCGGGCGAGGAACTCCTGGGGATCGCGGAACGGGGTGGAGCGGAACCACGACGGCTGGAAGAGCGTGAAATCGGCCGTGTACCAGAAGCCCAGCCAGTCGGCCACGTCGCGCTGCGACACGGCGGCCGCGAAGCGGTGCGTGTGCCCGACCGCCCAGTCGGTGAGCAATCCGCCGCCCGAGCCACCCGTGACACCCAGCTTGGTCGAGTCCACGTACCCGCGACGGATCACGGAATCCACCGCGATCATCAGGTCGCGATAGTCGTCACCCGGGTACTTGTACTGGATGATGTTGCCGAACTCTTGCCCGTACGTGGTGCTGCCCCGCGGGTTGGGATAGAGCACGACGTAGCCTTTGGCGGCCATCCACTGCATCTCGTGGAAGAAGATGTATCCGTAGGCCGTGTGCGGCCCTCCATGGATGTTGAGGATCAGGGGATACTTCTTCCCGGGTGCGAACCCGACGGGCTTCATGATCCATGTCTCGATCTTCTTCCCATCGAAGCTCGTGTACCAGACGTCCTCCGGCGTGACGAGCTGCCGCTTCGCGAAGAGCGAGTCGTTGACGCGCGTGAGCTGGGTAAGGCGCTTCGTCTGCCCGTCGAGCGCATACACGTCGGGGAGGTGGGTGGGGTCGCCGATCGTGAGCGCGAACCGGCGCGCGTCGGGCGTCGCGGTGTACGCGAGCACCGCGTGGTCTCCCGTAGTGAGGGGCTCACGCGCTCCGCTCTGCGCGTCGAACCGCACGAGGTTCGAGCGGCCGTGCTCGGTGGTCGCCACGATCACCGCCTTGCCGTCCGCGGTCCAGATGGTGGGGCTCGAGCCTCCGCCGCCGCGCGGCGGCGCCTGGTCGCCGATTACGTCGGTTCCCATGTCGAAGTCGTAGTCGGCGGTGAGGTTCTTGGCTCGACCGTCCCGCGACACGAACAGGTCGGCCTGATTGTAGGAGCGGGCCGCTCGCGGGTTGAGCCAGCCGCGGAATGCGACTGCCTTGCCGTCGGGCGCGGGAGCCGGGCCGAACACGGGGCCGTCGATGTCCACGACGGTGTCCAGAGCGCTCCCCCCGCCCGCGACCGGGACGGAGTAGACGTTGTTGTCGGGGGAATAGTAGTACGACTCCTTCCTGCGATCGGAGACGAAGTAAAGTCGCGCCCCGTCGCGGCTCCATTGCGGCGCCTCCTCGTCGAACGCGCCGGACGTCACCTGGCGCGGCTTCGCCGGCTCGTCGCCCGGCATGCCGGCCGGCACGGTCCAGATGTGGGTGTGCTCCGTCGCGTCGAGATATCCTGCGTCGTCAGCCCTGAACTCGGCCAGCGTGATGATCCGGACGTCGCTCTTCGGCTCTTCGGTTTTGTCCTTCTTCGCAAGGTCCTCGGGCGTGGTGGTGCTCGTGAAGGCGATCGTCTTCCCGTCGGGCGACCACACCGCCGCGGACGCGCCTTTGGGAAGGTCGGTCAGCTGTTGCGCCTCGCCACCCCCCAACGGCAGGAGATAGAGCTGCGGCCGGCCGTCCTTGGGACGCAGGAACGCGAGCGTCGAGCCGTCGGGTGACCAGCGCGGCGCGCCGTCGCGCGGACCGGCGGTGAGCCGGCGGGGGGGCGACGCGCCGTCGGTGCCCACGATCCAGAGGCTCGTCTCGTACCCGTCGTGCTTCACGTTCACCGTCACGACCACGTAGGCCGCCTGGCGGCCGTCGGGGGAGATCTGGGGACTCGCCACCCAGCGGAACGCGAACAGATCGCTGTCCGAGATGGCGCGCTGCTGCGCGGTGAGCGACGCCACGCCACAGATGACGGCGAGGGCCAAGAGGAGGCCGGGGCGCATGCCTCAGTTCCCCGTCGGCTCGGGGACGGTCGGCAGCGGATAGGCGTTCCGCAGGGCCGCGAGATACTCCCCGTAGAGACCTTGCAACCCGTCGAATTCCCGCTTCACCGCGGCCCGATACGGCGCGTCGGTCACGAAGTGATACAACACCGCCGCCATCGCTTGCGCATCCACCAGGAAGCCGTGATGGCCGACCGCGCCGAGCGCGTCCGCCTCCATCTCGAACGTGTGATAGCCGCCGTTCGAGCTGTGGGCGGTGAGCCCGACGCCGGGGATCTGCGTCGCCACGCTGCCCGTCTCCTCGTACGGGAGCGGTCGCCCCGGCTCCGGTTCGACCTTGGTCGCGCCGAAGCGCTTCAGGTATGCGAAGGCCACCTCGTTGAGCGCTGCCACCGAGATGCCGTTGCGGGACGACGAGTCCACGTCGATGCGCACCTTGGTTCCGGTCGCGAGAGCCGCGCCCCGCGCGGCGTCGTTCACCCGGTCCGTCACCTGCGCGAGGTAGACCGGATCGGGGTAGCGGATCCAGAATTCCGCCACGGCGCGGTCGGGCACGACGTTGGGCGCCTTGCCGCCCTCGGTGATGATCCCCTGGATCTTGGTCTCGGGGCGCAGGGTCTTCCGCAGGCCGTCGATATGATTGAACAGCTCGATCACCCCCATCAGCGCGTCCCGCCCATCCCATGCCTGGAGCT
>QHTS01000047.1 GCA_003220905.1 Gemmatimonadota bacterium
AACTGGATGTTGCAGCCGCCCGCCTCGACGCCGATCTCGCGGATGATGGCGATCGCCGCGTCGCGCATGCGCTGGTACTCGCGGTCGCTGAGCGTCATCGCCGGCGCCACCGTGATCGAGTCGCCGGTGTGCACGCCCATGGGATCGAGGTTCTCGATCGAGCACACGATCACCACGTTGTCCCGACGGTCGCGCATGACCTCGAGCTCGAACTCCTTCCACCCGAGGACGCTGCGCTCGATCAGGGTGGTGTGCAGCGGCGACAGCTCGAGCGCGCGCTCGACCAGCTCCTCGAACTCGGCGCGGTTGTAGGCGACGCCGCCGCCCGTGCCGCCCAGCGTGTACGACGGTCGAATGATCGCGGGGAACCCGGTCTCGCCCGCGGCGGTGAGCGCGTCCGCCACGGACGCCACGGTGCGGCCCACCGGCGTCGCGAGCCCGATGCGTCGCATCGCGGCGCCGAACTCCGCCCGGTCTTCCGCCATCTGGATGGCGCGTGCGTTCGCGCCGATCAGCTCGACGCCGAACCGCTCGAGCGTGCCGTCCTGGACCAGCGCCATCGCCACGTTGAGCGCGGTCTGCCCGCCCATCGTCGGCAACAGGGCGTCGGGCCGCTCGCGCTCGATCACCTTGCGCACCCACTCCGGCGTGACCGGCTCGATGTAGGTGCGGTCGGCGAGCTCCGGGTCCGTCATGATCGTGGCGGGGTTCGAGTTCACGAGCACGACGACGTAGCCCTCTTCCTTCAGCGCCTTCGCGGCCTGGGTGCCCGAGTAGTCGAACTCCGCGGCCTGGCCGATCACGATCGGTCCGGAGCCGATGAGCAGGATCCGCTGCAGGTCAGTCCGCTTGGGCATCGAGCACATCCCGTAACGTGTCGTCGAGCGTGTAGCGGGGCACCCACCCCGTGGCCGCGCGGAGCTTCGCCGCGTCGCCCACGAGGTGGAAGATGTCCCCGCCGCGCACCAGCTCCGGATCGGCCTCGGGAATCGGCCGGGCGCCGATCAGATCGGTCAACCGGAAGAATAGCTCCTCGAGAGAGACGGCCTGCCCCGACGCGACGTTGTAGGTCTCGCCCGGCTGGCCCTTGACCAGCAGCCGCGCGTATGCGTCCACCACGTCCCGCACGTGCAGAAACTCCCGCACCGGCTCGAGGTTGCCGACCTTCACCACCGGGGCCTGTACCCGCTTCGCGAACCGCAGCCGCTCCGCGAACGCGGGCACGACGAAGCGCGTGTCCTGGCCGGGCCCGGTGTGCGCGAACGCGCGCGTCACGATGACGCGGAGGCCGGTGCGACGCCACGCCTCGAGCCCGGCGAGCTCCCCGCCCGCCTTGCTCGCCGCGTAGGGTGAGCACGGGGCGACCGCATCGGTCTCGCGGCGCGGCCGCGACTCGTGCGAGGCGCCGTACACCTCCCCGGTCGACACGACGAGCACGACCGGATCGGCGCGGCCCGTCCGCTTCGCTTCGCCGAGCACCTGCACGACCCGAGCCGTGCCGGCGGCGTTCACGGTCCAGGCGTAGCCTGGGTCGCGCGTCGCGTCGCTGCCCGACGAGACGGCGGCGAGGTGCACGACCGCGTCATAAGGCAGGTCCACCACCTTCCGCACCGACTCGGCGTCCAAGAGCTCGAGGGGCAGCCACCGCACCGCCTCCCGCTCGGCGGGCGTGAGATCGGCCGCCGGGGCGACCGGGGTGGGGCTCTGGCCCGGGCGCACGGCGCCGTACACCTCGCGGCCGTCTCCGAGCAGCCGACGGACCACCCAGCGGCCCACGAAGCCGTCGGCGCCGGTCACGAGCACCTTCACGACAGCCGCTCCAGGTCCGCGTCCACCATCATGCGCACCAGATCGGCGAAGCTCGTCGTCGGCGTCCAACCGAGCTCGCGTGTCGCCTTGCTCGGATCTGCCTGCAGCGCGTCGACCTCCGCGGGCCGCACGAAGCGCGGGTCTACTTTGACGTGTCGCTTCCAGTCGAGCCCCGCGTGCGAGAATGCCAGCTCGCACAGCTCGCGCACCGAGTGCGTCTCTCCGGTGCCGACCACGTAGTCCGTGGGCTTGGCCGGCTGCAGCATGCGCCACATCGCATCCACGTAGTCGCCCGCGAAGCCCCAATCGCGCCGCGCGTCGAGGTTTCCGAGCTCGAGCTCTCGCGCCCGGCCCTTCACGATGCGGGCCACCCCGTGGGAAACCTTGCGCGTGACGAACTCGAGCCCGCGGCGCGGCGACTCGTGATTGAAGAGGATGCCGCTGACGGCGTACAGCCCGTAGGACTCGCGATAGTTGACGGTGATCCAGTGACCGTACACCTTGGCGACGCCATACGGGGAGCGCGGATAGAACGGAGTCGTCTCGCGCTGGGGCGTCTCCAACACTTTGCCGAACATCTCGGACGAGCTCGCCTGGTAGACTCGCGCCGTCGGGTGCGCGAGGCGCACGGCCTCGAGCAGGCGCGTGACCCCCAGGGCCGTGAACTCGCCCGTCAGCACGGGCTGCGTCCACGACGTGGGGACGAAGCTCTGGGCCGCCAGATTGTAGATCTCGGCCGGCTTCGCGTCGCGCACCACTGCCGTGAGCGAGTGCTGGTCCAACAAGTCGGCGGGCACGATGTGGACGCGGTCGAGCAGGTGTCCGATTCGCTCGTAGGAATCGTGCGACGTGCGGCGGACCACTCCCACCACCTCGTAGCCCCTCGCCAGCAGCAGCTCGGCGAGATACGAGCCGTCTTGGCCCGTGATCCCGGTGATCAACGCGGTGCGTCGGGGTTGCCCCGACCCGGGGGCTGCCTTAGCTTTAGGCCGCTTTTCCCCGCCCTTACGGGCGGCCCCGCCCTTAGGGGCGGAGTTATGCTTGGAGACGGTCATTCTTCGGTTAGACGGCACCCATGGCTCGAGTGTGTGAGATCTGTGGCAAGGGCCCCATCACGGGGCACAATGTCAGCCACGCGAACAATAAGACGAACCGGCGCTGGTATCCCAACCTCCAGCGCGTGCGCGCCGTGGTGAACGGGACCACACGCCGGCTGCGCGTCTGCACGCGCTGTCTCAAGTCGAACCGCGTCACCAAAGCGGCCTAACGAAAAGGGGGACCCTGGGTCCCCCTTGCTGCTCCAGCCGCCGCTTTGCCCCGCCCGCCGGTCGGTCACTCACCCAGCAGTTCGATCCGAGCCACTTCGGCGCCGTCGCCCGCGCGATGGCCCAGCTTGATGATGCGGGTGTAGCCGCCGGGCCGCGACGCGAACCGCGGCCCCACGTCCTTGAAGAGCTTGTGCGTAACGTCGCGGTCCTTCAGGCGGCGCTCCACCAGGCGCCGCGCGTGCAAGTCGCCGCGGCGCGCCAGCGTGATGAGCCGCTCGGCGTAGGGCCGGAGCTCTTTCGCCTTCGCCTCGGTGGTCACGATCTGGTCGTGGCGGAAGAGGCTCGTGGCGAGGTTCGCCAGCAGCGCCTTCTTGTGACTCGCGGTGCGCGACAGCTGGCGTCCCTTGGCGCGGTGGCGCATTACTCCGCGTCTCCCTCGCTCGCCTGCGCCTGCGGCGCCGCCCCGGGATCGACCACCTTCAGCTCCTCGTCGGTCTCCTCGAACTTCATCCCGAAGTTGAGCCCCTCCCGGCGCAACAACTCGGCGATCTCGCCGAGCGCCTTCTCACCGACGTTCTTCACCTTGAGCAGGTCTTCCTCGCGGTACTGCACCAGGTCGCTCAGCGTCCGGATGTTAGAGTTCTTGAGCGAATTGACCGACCGAACCGAGAGCCCCACGTCGTCGATCGAGCGGGCGAGCACCTCGCGCAGCCGGCTTGTCGCCGCGCCGCCGTTCCCCGCGGGCTGGGCGGCGACCATCGGCACCTTGCCGAAGTCCACGAAGAACCGGAAATGCTCCTGCGCCAGCGCCGCGGCGTACGCGACGGCGTCCTCGGGAGAAATGGTCCCGTTGGTCTCGACCGTGAGCGTGAGCCGGTCGTAGTCGGTGCGCTGCCCCACGCGGGTCTCAGCGACGGTGAAGTTGGCGCGCCGGACGGGATTGTAGATCGAATCCACCCGGACGACGTCCACCGGCATCGTGCGGTCGATCGGGTGCTGCTCGGCCTCGACGTAGCCGCGCCCC
>QHTS01000048.1:0-1214 GCA_003220905.1 Gemmatimonadota bacterium
CGTAGGCGATGTTGTCGGCGATCGAGATGGAAAACAGCACCGAGTCTTGGAGCACGATCGCGAACTGACGGCGGAGGTCGAGGAGCTTGTAGTCGCGCAGGTCCACCCCGTCCAGCAGAATCGCCCCCTCGATCGGGTCGTAGAAGCGTGTGAGCAGGCTGATCAGCGTCGTCTTACCGGCACCGGTCGCGCCCACGACGCCGAGGCGCGTGCCCGGCTCGATCTCGAACGACACGTCGTGCAGCACGGGACGCTCGGGTCCGTAGGCGAACGAGACGTGCCGAAACGCCACCCGGCCGACGGCGCGCTCGATGGCGCGAGCGTGTGGGCGCTCCGGCACCTCGGGCTGCTCGTCGAGCAGCGCGAAGGCGGCACCGGTCGCGCCCACGACGCCGAGGCGCGTGCCCGGCTCGATCTCGAACGACACGTCGTGCAGCACGGGACGCTCGGGTCCGTAGGCGAACGAGACGTGCCGAAACGCCACCCGGCCGACGGCGCGCTCGATGGCGCGAGCGTGTGGGCGCTCCGGCACCTCGGGCTGCTCGTCGAGCAGCGCGAAGGCGCGCTCGGCGCTCGCCAGGTAGGACTGGAGGGTCGCCGCCTTCTTGCTGACCGTCTTCAGCGGCTCGTACAGCTGCCCCAAGTAGGTCACCGCCATCAACAGCTGGCCCAGGGTCAGGATGTTCGCCTGGACGTGCTGCACGCCGATGAACAGCACCGCGCCGGTGCCCAGCGCCGTCGTGAGCCCGACGAGCAGCCCGTAGCGTCCTTCCGTCAGCGCCATGCGGATGCGCGCTGCCACGCCCTCGCGCGAGCGCTGGGCGAATCGGTCGGTCTCGCGCTGCTCCCCGCCGAACGCCTTCACGACGCGGAGGGCACCCAGCGTTTCCTGAACGACCGCGAGCGCGGAGCTCTCGAGCTTTTTGATGTGGCGTTGCTGGCGCCGCATGCGTGGCCGATAGAGGCGCGAGAGCACGAACAGCGGTGGCGACACGGCGAGCGCCACGAGCGCCAGCTGCCAGTCCAGCCGGGCCGTGACCACGATCATGGTGCCCAGGGTGATCGCCGCCGTGATGAAGGGGATGATCCCCTCGACCATGATCTTGTCGATCACCGCCGCGTCCTGCTGAATGCGGTACAGCGAATCGGCGGCGCCCTTGGAATCGTGGTACGACAGGGACAGGCGCTGGGCCTGCTGGACAAGCTGGGTCCGA
>QHTS01000048.1:1270-5121 GCA_003220905.1 Gemmatimonadota bacterium
CCGCCGATGGCAGGACTGCGCGCACGTACACGGGGAGCGGATGCGAGCCGAGCACCGAATCGAAGACGATCTTGAGCGGCACCGGGTCGAGCAGCGCGAGGGGGCTCGCGAGCAGCCCGATCCCGAACAGGCCCGCCAAGTGGAGCCAGTACGGCCGCGCCTGGCGCAGCAGTCGCCGATACAGCGCGATGTCGCTCATAAGGCTTCACTACGACGCAGCCGGCCGACGAGCTCCCGGATTGTAGCCGTCGCGGCGCTGCACTGCTCGACTGCGCGCGCCGCCGACAGGACCGCGCCGAGACCGAGCACGGCGGCGGCGACCCAGGCATGATCGCGGACGGCGCCGCGCGACAGCAGCGCGAATACCAGTGTGAGCAGCGGGCCGGCGACCGGCATGACCGGCCACCAGCGCACCCGAATGAGCTGCTTCCCACCGGCATGTTCCTCCACCCCCATGAGGAGGCGCGCAGCCCCGAAGAATCCGCCGCGGACTTCCAGGTCCCATCGGGCATCCCGCCCGCCACGCAGCACGCACACCCCGTCCGCCCGCAGGTCCGTTTCCATGGCCCGGAGCCGTTGGTCCTGCTCCCGCCAATGCTCACTCCACACGGCGGCGGTAACGGGCCAGAGCGGCCCCGGCCGCCGCGGGCACCGCCGCCGCCACGGCGTGAGGCCCTCTTGAACGCGCCCGCGCAGCCGCGCGACGGGCTGAATCAAGTGCAGCGCCGCGGTCAGGACGCGGCGCGCCAGCCGCGCCAGCACCCCGTGGCCATCGGGGAACCGCGCCCGGGCGCCTCCGAGGCATGCCTGGGCGACCGATGGCAGGATCGCGGCGAGCGAGAGCGGGAGGGCCAGGCGCAGCGGGCTCCAGGCGACGCTCAACGTCGCGATCCCCACCAGCGTCGCGGTCATCAGATGCCACTCCGGCATTTGCGGCAGTGAAGCCAGCAGCGTCGGCGCCGGCTCGTACAGCGACTGGAACGGCGCCGCGCCCCACACGCCGTGATACACGCGGGCCCGCCGCCACCCGAGGATGTGCGGCAATCCACTGCCGTACATGCGACCCGTCCAGCGGACGTGCCCCACGTCGTTGTACTTCTCGGGCCACTTCCGCTCCAGCATCGCCTCGGCCCGGCCGTAGCCGATCTGTTGTCGCCAGTACGCGCGCACCGAATTGCGACGGTGATGCCACACCATGGCGGCCGGGTGGAAGCCGAGCGTCCAGCCGCGATCCTGCAGTCTCCAGCACACGTCGACGTCGTCGCCGGCCGTTCGGAAC
Source organism: Gemmatimonadota bacterium (assembly GCA_003220905.1). Classification (GTDB taxonomy): domain Bacteria; phylum Gemmatimonadota; class Gemmatimonadetes; order Gemmatimonadales; family GWC2-71-9; genus AG41. Next base: position 2,550 of record QHTS01000048.1, read on the forward strand.
CTCGGATCGAACCCACCGACCGCCTCGAGGAAGGCTGTCCGGAACGCCATGTTGCAGCCGGGGATGTGCTCGGCCTCCCGGTCGGTCACGAGGACGTGCACCGGTCCGCCCGGAGCGCGGGCGATGCACTCCGCGATCGGCCCATCGCCCGCGGGGGCGACGTTCGGGCCGCCTACCCCGGCGTGAGATGTGTGCAGGAACGTAGCCGCGAGGTAGGTAAGCCAATGCGGATCCGGATAGGCGTCGTCGTCCAGGTAGGCGACGATCTCACCGGTGGCCGCGGCAAGACCGGTATTGCGCGCGCTGGAGAGGCCGCGATTCGGGGTCCGGATCAGCCGCACGTCGTACTCGCTCGCGATCGCGGCCGTGCCATCGGTCGAGCCGTCGTCCACGACGATGACGTCATAGTTAGGGTACTCGAGCCGGCGCAGCCCTTCGCAGCAATCGCGGATCGTCCGGGCCCCGTTGTGGGAGCACACCACCACCGAGATCCGGGGCCACGGGATGCTCGGCGCGAACGGCGCTTCGGCGAACGCCTCCCGCACGGTCTCGAGCGCGGGCTTGGGTGAGCGGTCGGCGCGCGTGAGGCCGAACGCCCAGTCCTCGACGTCATGACCGTGGCGGTACCACTCGTCGGTCCACGCGAACACGAACACGCCGCCGCACCCGGCGGCGAACGCCGTTCGCACCTGCCAGTCGAGCGAGCGCGCCTGACCACCCTCGCCATTGCGCAGGGCGTCGAGGCCCAGCTCGCTCATGAAGAGCGGCCGGTCCCCGGCGATGTTCTGCAGGCGCGCCAGGTACGCCTCGAAGCGCTCCTGCGACTCGAGATACAGGTTGAAGCAGACGAAGTCGAGGAACGGCACCCGGAGGTATTCGGTCGTGGGGTAGTTGACGTACGTCACCAGCCCCTCGGGGTCTTCCTGCTTGACGATCCGGTACAGCCGCTCGAGGTAACCCTCGACCTTGCCGCGGCCAAGCCAGCGCGCCATCAGCGCGGGGATCTCGTTACCGAGCGCATAACACAGGAGCGCCGGGTGACCCGCGCAGGCGCGGACCCGGTTGCGGATCAGCGCCTCGACGTCCGGCGCGCCGGGAGGACGGTCGACGAGATAACCGATGTACTGCTCGGCGCTGAGCCCGACCATGACCCGCAGACCGTGCCGCGACGCGATGTCCAGGAGCGCCCGCGGCGGGGTGGTGTGCGGGATGCGGACGGCGTTGATCCCGTTCGCCGCCATCTGGGCGAAGTCCCGCTCCACCGTCGCGAGATTGTGGTACTCGTTCCCCGCCGCGTCGGGAGTGAACGCGCCGTACGTCACGCCCCGCACGTAGAGCTTCTCGTCGCCGACAAACAGAAACTTGCCGCGCACACAAGGCCGCAGCTGCCCGGCAAGGGCGGGTGTGAGGTCGGACGCCCGCCGCGCCGGACGGACCTCGTCCGCCCGGCGCGGTGGCGACACCCTCACGGCACGCGGGCCGTCCGGGCTCTCGTGGGTGGACTCACCGGGGTGACGCCGTTCAATGCGACGCAGGTGTCCCTCGCTGATGGCCGAACCTGCGCTAAACCGCGCAAGGGGTGTGCCATGCACGGAGATGGGCCAGCGGCGTACTGCACGAGCTGCACGGGCGCGTGTCGCGGGGAGAAAGGGCTTGGCACGGAGCACACGGCGCACCGTCCGAGTCGCCGGAGATGCGCTACCGAGCGTCCGCCGCCGGGCGCCCGCTCCGGTGCACCGCAACGTTGCGGTTACAGCGCGTCGCGATAGCGCACCACTGGAGCTCAACGCCGGTGCGCGAGCGCGTTACCTCCACCGTGCGCGATGGCTCTTTACTTGTTTGTCCGCCTCACTGTTGTGTGAGGTCCATCACTTTGTTTTGGGTGGTTGGCGCAGGACCCACGACTGTCGGACCGGCGGCGGTGTCGACCCCGGATGCACGCTCTCCCAAATCTCGCGATTCAACTCCATCTCGTCCGCCTCATCCGCCTCGGCAAAGTCACCGGTGGGGATCCGGGAGCGGAAGGTGGTGGGGTTGAGCTCGTGGAGGGGCCACGTGGTCGGCACATGGACGAAAGGCGTCGGGTCCGGACGTCGCGTGAAGGCGTTCCACAGGGGCGTGGCCGCGGCGTCGTACTGGCTGAGCGGGGAGAGGCCGAGGATTCCTTCGATGGTGCGGAGGACAGATGCGGTCGTGTAGAATGTGCTGTCGACCGCGTCGCGGCGAGCGTACGGGGACGCGACCAGGAGAACCGAGCGGTGCGCATCGACGTGGTCGGGGCCATTCTGCGCGTCGTCTTCGAGGACGAAGGCCGCGAGCGAGGGCCACACCGGGGACTGCGAGAGGCGCTCCACGATCAGCCCCAGCGCGAGATCGTTCTCGGCTACCATGGCCCGCGGCGTGGGTTGTGAGGCCTGACGGCCGAGGGTGTGGTCGCGCGGGAGCCACAAGATCACGAGGTCCGGGAAGCGCCCCTGCCGGTCCCAGCTCGCGACCGAGTCGGCGAACAGTCGCGCGCGCGTCGTGTCCGGGATGGCGAGCACGAACCCGGGGTAGTTCGTGGCCGTGATGT
>QHTS01000048.1:5228-6744 GCA_003220905.1 Gemmatimonadota bacterium
ATCCGAATAGATCTGGGGCCACGTCTTCTCGTTGTAGTCGCCCGCAAACGCCCGGTTGGTCCACTCGTGGCCGTTGGCAGAAACCTCCCCGTTCACGTAGAAGTTGTCGAACAACACCCAGCGGCCGGCGATCGCGTGCGCGTTGGGCGTCACGGCGTGGTCGAAGATCGCGAGGCGCGCGTCGCCGTTGCCGCGGGCCACGTCGCCGAACACCTGATCGTAGGTCCGATTCTCCCGGATGATGTAAACCACGTGCGTGAGCTCGGGCGGGTGGTCGGAGGGTCGCACCGTCGGGCGGAGTCGCGCATTCGAAAACGGACTCAGGGCGTACACCTGGCTGGTGTATCGCTGGAGCCCTGCCGAGTCGGGGACCGGGATGATGGACACCGAACCGGTGATGACGTTGCCGATGTAGGTTCCGTCCGTATTCGCGCTGGAGCCGCTGCCTTTTCCGTTCGCGACGTAGAGCGTGCGCCCGTCCGCGGAGGCCGCGACGGCGCTGGGATACCACCCGACGGGAATGAGGCCGGCGACCCGCATCCCCTTCGCGCCGAGGCGCACCACGGCCACCGCGTTGCTCCCCGCCATGGCGACGTACAGCGTGCGGCCGTCTGGGGAGAGGGTGAGCGCGTTGGGATCGCTCCCCGGGAGCGCGTGCGGCGCCAGCGCGACGGAGAGCTGTTCGCGCACCTGGCCCGTCGCGAGATCGACGCGCGCGACGCCGTTCGCCCCCGCGAGCGCGACGAGCAGCTCCGAGCCGCGCAGTGCCAGGGCGGAGGGATGGGGCCCGACGAAGAGGACGGACCGCCGCACCGGCGGGCTGACGGACAGGTCGATGACGGAAACGGTCGAGTCGCCCCAGTCGCTGACGTAGAGGCTGCTTCCGCCGGCGACCGCGGTGTACGGTCGATGGCCCACCGCGACCGCGCCGCGGCGCTCGAGCGCGGCCGCGTCGATGAAGTAGACCGAATCGCTCAGGTCGCCGACCGCCGCCACCAGGCCCTGCGCTGTCCCTGATCCACGATGCGCCGCCCTGCCACGCGAAGCGATACACCCGGTTCGTCGGACCGCCGCTCGCCCACACCGTGTCGCGCCAGTCCCGACCGGTGCGCGCCAGACCGAGCCACGCCGCGGGCAACGGCACGCGCCACACCACGCGGGCGCGCACGGGGTCGATGCGCATCAGACTGTTCTCGCCGTACCCGTCGTTGGTGACGATGACGGACCCATCGGAGAGGGTCGCGAGGTTCAAGGGCAGCGTGCCGACGGCGACGGCGCGCCCGGCCGGACGGATACGCCAGCCGGAGGGGAGCAGCGTAGACCCGTCCGGCAACGATCCCGGGACGAGACGCGTGGCGAGGAGCGCCGCGCCGGCGATGGCGGGCAGCGCGAGGAGAGAGCGCTTGAGCATGAGTCGCAATATGGCCGCTCGCGGGATTGCCGGCGAGCGCTCTCAGGGGCTCGCCGCGTCCGGGGGCGCTGATCGGAGCGCTGCAAGGCGTTCTTCGTGAGCTCG
>QHTS01000285.1 GCA_003220905.1 Gemmatimonadota bacterium
TCTTCACCGAGCGCTCTTCTTTCCACCCGGTCTCCGGGTGGCGCGTGATGTCGTCGGCCATCGCGAGCAGCTCCTTGTCCATCAGCTCGTTAGCGCGGGCGACCACCGCGTCGCGGCGTGGGTCGCGCGCCCCCGTGAGCCGGGTGACGAGCTGCGGCAGGGCGAGCGAGCGCTCGAGCTCGTTCATGCGGCGGATGACGTCCGCGGCGGCGGTCTTCTCGGTTGGCGTCTCCTGGGCGGCGAGTGGGACGACGGCGAGGGCGACCACGACAACGACTGAGAGCGACAGGGCGGAGCGCATCGGGTCTGACCTCTGCTCGAGCGGTGGAAGGGGAGGTGTGGCAGGGCCCGCAGGAAGTTACGGAGCTCCGCGTCGGTGGCAATGGGCTCAACCGACGACCGTGCAACTGGTTAGCGCGCTGGCCGGGTGGCTCCCGTATTGCGATCCACGTCGTCCCTCCCATTTTGTAGACCGGCCTTGGCCTCAGGTGTTGTGACTATGCTGCCCGCTCGCCCAGTCGTACGGCTCGCGTTGGTGGTCGTGGGCGGGATGGCCGCCCTGGCCTGCGGGTTCGCGGACGTCTTTCGCCCTGCCGGACCTGAGTCGGTGACCATCGTCTATGTGGGCGACACGATCCTCCGCCGCGACAGCACGGTGCCGTTCAGCATCGTGGTCGAGGCGCGCGGGACGCCGCTCGACCGACCTCACCTCACGATGTGGTCGTCGGACACCAGCCTTTTCGATCTCACCGCAGGGCAGGACTCGCTACTAGCCAAGTCGAAGAACGGCACCAGCACGCTCATGATTCGGCTCGAGAGCTCCATTCTCACAGACAGCGCGCCCACGCTGGCCCAGTCCATCAAGGTCCAACCGTGAAGTGCTTCCAGTGCGGCGCGGAGGTCCCGCCGCCGGCCCGGTTCTGCGGGCTCTGTGGCACGCTCGTGGGCGACCCGCACGACGCGACGCTCATGGTGCCGCCCGAGAGCGGCGACGACCTGCTGCAGCGCCTCCGGATGGTGCTCGCCGGGGAATACGAGGTGGAGCACGAGCTGGCGCGCGGCGGCATGGCCGTGGTGTTCAAGGCGACGGAGATCGGGCTGCGACGCGTGGTGGCACTCAAGGTGCTTCCGCCGGAGCTCGGCCTCACGGCCCGCGCCGCCGAGCGCTTCAAGCGCGAGGCGCGCATGGTGGCGGAGATCGATCATCCGAACATCATCCCCGTGTACCGGGTCGGCCAGATCGGTGGCATCCTGTTCTTCGTGATGAAGTTCATCGAGGGGAAGTCGCTCGACGCCATCCTCCAGGAACAGGGCGCGCTCTCCGTGCGCGTGACCTTGTATGTGCTGCGCGCGGCGGCGCGCGCGCTTGCGTATGCCCACGCGTGCGGCATCGTCCACCGCGACGTAAAGGGCGCGAACATCCTCGTCGATTCGGACGGGCGCGTGATGGTGTCCGACTTCGGCGTCGCCCTGCGCTCGTCGGACGTCACCCTCACAGCCGACGGCACGGTGATCGGGACGCCGCCGTTCATGAGCCCCGAGCAGTGCGCCGGCCGGCGTGCCGGGCCGCAGAGCGACCAATACTCCCTCGGCATCGTGGCCTTCCAGATGCTCGCCGGCTCGGTGCCGTTCCACGCGGACACGCTCGCCGGTGTGATGCACCATCATTTCTTCACTCCGGTGCCCGACCTGACGCTGGCCCGCGACGACGTGCCGGCACGCCTGCTGGACGTGGTGCGGCGGGCCCTGAACAAGGATCCCGATCGACGGTTCAAGACGACGCGCGAGATGCTGACGGCCATCGAGGCGGCGGCGTTCAGCGAGCGGGACCGCCAGAAGAGCGAGCGGACCCTGCAACACCTCGTGCAGGGTCGCGCCGTCAGGAAAATCACGACGCGCGGGCTGCCGCCGCTCGCCGAAATGCCGACACTCGCGACGCAGGCCCTTCCGGCGATCCCCACCCGGTCCCGGCGCCTGACCTCGACCGTACGGCTCGCGGGACTCACGGCCGTCGGCCTGGTAGCCGTCGGCGCGGTGTGGTTGCTCGGCCGACCGTCCCGCGCGCCGGCCCCCGCCGTCGGCGCGCCATTCGACTCGACTTCACGCCGCCCCGCGCCGGCGCCGCCGTCGCGGCCGGTGGTCCGCCGCGCGGCGCCACCGACTGGCAGGCTCCGGCTGCTGACGACGCCTCCCGATGCTGAGATCTTCATCGATGGACGTCGGGTCGGCATCGGCAGCGTGTTCGATGAGGTGCCGATCTCCCCTGGGGCCCGGCACCTCGAGGTTCGTGCCCCGGGCTACGAGACGTTCGATACGACGGTGGTGATCGACGCCGGCGGCACGCTATCGCTCAAGCGCGTCACGCTACGCAGCCGCGGGACGGGATGAGGCGACTCGTGTGGGCGGTTGTCCTGGCGGCCGGTGCCGCACCTGCACTCGCCGCGCAGGGCAGCACGGCGGAGCTGCTGGGGCAGGCGCACCAGTTCTACGAGGGACTCGAAGTCGAGCGAGCGTTGCCGCTGCTGCGCCAGATCATCTCTCCCAACTGGCCGTTCGAGGTGACACGCGACCAGCGTGTCGACGCGTACAAATACCTCGGCGCCTGCCTTGCGGTCGCGGGGAAACGCGACTCGGCCGTCCTGTACTTCCGCGCGGCGATCGAGCGGGATCCGTTCACCGACCTCGATCCGAGCCTGTTCACGCCCGCCCAGCTCGCGACCTTTGCCGAAGCCCGGCGGCGCACGCTGGCCGTCGCCGTTCGCCCCGTCCAGCGGGGCCGAGTTGACCCACGCACGGCCCGAGTCACGTTTACCGTCGTCGCCACCCACCCCGCGCTCGTGGACGTGAAATTGTCCGCCATCGGCGCCGGCTCGCCGCTCTCGCTCTTCCAGGGCACCATGGACGGCGTGCGCGAGATTGCCTGGGACGGCCTGCTCGCCGACCGGCGACTCGCGCCGGCGGGGCGTTACACGCTTGGGGTCGTCGGACGCAGCCGGGTGACCGGCGCATCGGACTCTGCCCGGGTGTACTTCGACCTGCGGCACGAGGTCGCGGCGCTCGAGGACACGCTTCCCGGGCTCGATCGGCGAGCGGTGCTCCCGGAGCGGATATCGGTGGACGCCGCGCGGCGCGACGTGGCCAAGGGATTGGGCGTCGCCGCGGCCGCGCTCCTCATCACCGGCGCGGCCAACGGGGACCTCGGCGCGGGTGAGCGGGGAGGGGCGGACGTCATCGCGGCGGCCGCCGCGGTCACCGGCGTCGTCGCGTTCCTCGTACACCGACGGCACGGCGCGATCCCGGAGAACGTCGCCGCGAACGCCCGCCGCCGCGTCGAGCGGGACTCGGCGAACGCCAGGGTCCGGGGGCGCAACGCCGACCGGATCGCGGCCACCGTGCTGCTCGTCTCCCCCGCCGCTGGCGAGGGCACGGCGCCGTGAGGGCAGCCGGTGTGATCGCGGGCGCGATCCTGAGCGCCGCGCCGGCCGCCGCGCAGCGCGCGTTGACCGTCGCGCCGCTCGTGTCCCTCGCCGAGCACCGGGTCGACGCAGGTTTCGGCGTCGAGCGCTCGCTCGGTCCGATCCTCGGGGGGGTGGGCACCGTTCGTTTCAGCCCGCGGGTCACCGTGGCGGTGCACGCCCTCGGTGGGTCGCTCTTCGGCTCGCAAGGCGTCCTCGATCGCGACGTGGGAGAGCTCGGCGTGGAGGCCAGCGTGATCACGGTCCCGTGGCTCGCCCTCGAAGCCGGAGCGACGCGCCGAGCCTATTCGACGAAGCTCGGTCGTCAGACCTGGACTTTGGTGGGCCTCGGCGCCACGGCCCGGATGGCGTTCGCCGGGAATGCCATCCATGGCGTGTGGCGGGCGGCGCTCCTGCCCGCGGTGTCCGCGAGCGGACTGCGGGGTCCGGACAGGGCGTTCCGCGCCGCGACCGGCCTCGCGTACCGCGTCCGCACGACGACCCTGGGTGTGGAGTACTCCCTGGAGCGCTACGATTTCCCCGCGGCGGCGGGGGTGCGCCGTCTGGAGCAGCTGTCCGCGTTGACTCTGCTCCTCGAGCTGCGGCTCCGTTAGGGCGCGCCCTCTTGCTCCCGGCGTCCGCCGCGCCATACCTTGGGCCGTGAGCCTGAAGATCGTTTTCAACGGCCAGGAGTACGACAGCGTCGACGCGATGCCGCCCGACGTCCGCAAGGAGTACGAGGTGGCGCTCGAGACGCTCAGGAAATCCGGGGGCGAGGAGATCCTGTCGGTGCTGCAGCGCGATATGGGCGTGACAGGAACGCACATCAAGGCCACCTTCCGGGAGATCGTCGTCGACGGGAAGAAGTACGCCAGCGTCGAGGCGATGCCGCCCGACGTCCGGCGAACGTACGAGCACGCGATGGCGCGGCTCGCCCCGAGCGGGGCGACCGGACGGCCGCCCGTCGCCCCCGCCGCTCGAGCGGTCCGGCCGCCGCCGATCGGTGACGACGCGGAGGCGCCGGGCGGCGGGTTGTGGCGCATTGTGTTGTGGATCGGCATCGGGGCCGCGGCAGCCTGGTGGCTGCTCCGCCGCGGGTGAGTTGAGTGTCCGCACCCGCAGCCCCCGGGCAACGTTGGGCGCGCCTGCGCCGGGACATCCAGAGCGTGCTGCGCCGCGGTGCGTGGTACGTGGTCCGGAACCTCGGGCCGGACGAGGCGGTGCTCGAGGTGGACAACGCGACGGTTCGCGTTCCCCGGGACTCCCTGGAGATCACCGAGACCCGTCCGAACCGGTGGACGATCGTGCCGCGGCCCCACGACGCGGACAAGCTGCCCGAGAGCTGGGGCTACTTCTATGTCGTGTGCCCCAACTGCGCGACGCGGGCACCGGTGGGCCGGCCGTCCGGTGAGAAGCGGTGCACCCGCTGCGAGCAGTCGTTCGCCGTCGCCTGGGACGAGCGGTACCTCAGGACGACCTGAGCCCCTTGAGCTTGGTTGGGCCACACGCTTAAGATGCCGGCCATGGTCCGTGGCCCGACACCGATCAACATCCTCCTCGTCGAAGACGACCCGAGCGACGTCGACCTGACCCGGCGCGCGCTGCAGCGCGCCAAGCTGCAGAACCGCGTCTGGATCGTGGCGGACGGTGTGGAGGCGCTCGCGTTTCTGCGGCGCGAGGGGCCGCACCGCGGCGTGCCCCGACCCGACCTCGTCCTCCTGGATCTGAAGCTACCCAACCTGGACGGCCGGGACGTCCTGATGCGGATCCGCGAGGAGCCGCGGTGGCAGCGGCTCCCGGTCGTGGTCCTCACGGGATCGGATGCCGAGCACGAACAACTGGCAGCGCTCGCCGCCGATGGCTTCCTCACCAAACCGGTAGACTTCGCGCGCCTCGAGGCGGTGATTCGACGGATTGCGGGGCTGGGGTGGGCGATCGTGAGAACGGCGCCCGCCGAGCGCTAGGCCATAACGACAGCTTGCTGAGCGGGCTCCATCTCAAAACTCCCACGACATTTGCCGCAGCGCATTCGCGCCGGCGGCTGCCCGACCGCGACGCGTTCGGCGCAATTAGGGCAGACGGCGTAGCGTTCACGGGCAAGGAAGGTCCAGCGGTCGGGGCGGGTGTGTGTGAGTTCGAGGTATGCGAGCGGGATGATCACGCCGCGGCGGCGCACCACCAGGACCGCTTCGTCCGGTGCGACGCTCAATACGGGGTACCACGCGCCGCGGCGCAGCTCGCAGCGCCGCACCTCTTCGCGTAGCCGGGCCCACCGCTCTGCGGACAATGTGTCGAGAGGTTGCGTTGTCACTTGTTGCGCCTCCGCTGCATGGGTTGTACTCCACACCTGCGCCGGAAAATGTGACGTGCGTCACGCAACCCGTCAAGACGCCCCCGGGGAGCTTTGTGTCGCGTCGGCGACACTCGGATAGGATCAGCGACCGAGCGGGCGCCGGCCCGCGGCCACGCCGCGCAGCGCCGCCAGATCGCGCACGTCCACGGCTCCCCGCTTCGACGCCGTCAGGCCAGCCCGAGCGAGCCGGCGGAGCTGCCGGTTCGTGGTCTGGCGACTCAGGCTGGCGAACGCGGCGATGAGGTCTTGGCCGACTTCGAGCCGCGCGCCGGGCGCCGAGCCCGGGGCGGCGGAAAGCCGCTCGAGTAACAACAGGAGGGTATGCGCCACACGGCGCAGGGGATCGCGCAGCGCGAGCATCGCGAGGCGGTCCAGGGGCGCGCTGGACCCGTACGTGTCCGAGGAGGCGAGCGAGCGGGCGAGAGGCGGATGCGCGGCGACCAGCCGCTCGAACACGTCGGTGGGCAGCTCCAACGTGGTCGTCCGGACGAGCGCGGTGGCGTACGGGCTCTCCAAGGCCGGCGTAGGGTCCCACAGCCAGGGGGGGAGCAGACGACCGGGGCCGAAGACCTCGAGGAGCGCGGGCGTCAACCGCCCGGCGGCCACGCGAAGCCCGATCGCGCCGTCGCGGATGTAGATGTGGAGCCGCTTCAGTCGCTCGGGGGTGTCCCCCCCCAGCCGCTCACCCGGCACGTACTGGCGTGTCTCGACATCGGGCAGCTTGACGATTTCGCTCGCAACCAGCTCCAACCCCATAAGTCCTGACCACAGAATCCGTTGCGGCCAAACCCTGTCAAGATTGGGGCCGCGCGGCGGCCTCCGTTCCTGTGCGGGACCAGAGCGCGAACGCGCCGGTTGTTTGTCGTTGAGACGACACACCAGTGGACGGCCAACGACGTCGCGTGGGCGCGGCTGGCACTGCGCGAGTGTTGCGGTGACGACACGGGGTGTGGCTGTGCATCTTGTGCAGTTCGGTGCCGGTCCACATTATCACGGACCTGGAGTGGCGCGTTCCGCGCCGGGCAGGAGCAACGACGGTGGTCAGCGCAAGCAGAGCCGCAATGCCACACGACGCGTCCGAGGAGTTCCGGCGCTGCCTCCGAGAGCGTGTGCGGTTGGTCCGGGAGCTCGCGGGGCTGCGAGCCGGCTTCGCGACCGTCGCCGAGCACTACGAGCGAGTCCTCCGCAGTCTGCAGGCGCTCGGCGTCGAGCTCGGGATCAGCCCCATGGACATCGGTCGTCCGACGGACCCCGATTGGGGTCCGGCGACACTGCTGGTGTATGGCGACGAACGCTTCCTCAAGCACGAGCAGTCGGTGATCGATCAGCTGTTGCACCAGCTGCCGTGACGGGCCCGAAGGCACCCATGAAGGCCGATCACGCGAACGGACTGGTCGAACGAGTCCAGGCTGGCCTCGCCGGGCGTGAGCATCTGCTGGGCCGAGACTTTGACTGTCACGCTGCTGCCCGGCGGATAGCGGATCGCTATCTGAATGCTGCCGACGGCGTGTCCGGGTTTTGGATCGCGCGCCCCCGCTGGACCGACGGGGGGCGCCCGACACGAGCGATATTCGAAGTGTTGCGCTCCGATGGGCGCGTGGGCGTGTGGGACGCGTTGACGCTCCGGGAAGGCGAGGAGATTGCCCACGTCCTCACGACCCTCTTGCCGTGACCTCACCCGCGGCAAACTGCTCCGTCAAATAGCGCTCATCCCACGCCACAACGAAGACGCCCCGGCAGCGGGGGCACGCCAACGTTGCGGGGCTCCCCCTTAGGGGAGAGCGGGCGCGACACGCGGGGCAGACGGCATAGGGCGCGCCGAGCTCGGGGGGCAGCTTCGCGGCGTCGCGCGGCCGCGGGACGACCGACCAGCGGTGGGGCCGGCCGACGAGCACGTCGAGCAGGTGCCGCGGTACGGGGACCGGGCAGTGCTGCACGTCGAGGAAAATGTCCGTGGGCGTGAATCGCGTGACGCGATACCACGTGCCTCGGCGCAGTCCGCAGTCCACTTCCAAGCGTAACCGCGCCCACGCCAACCGGAGTTCTTGGAACGTTTGATCCATCGGGTCGCCCTCAAGGTGCCTCGTCCGTCGTTGCAGTGCTAGGGCGTTTTTGCGGCACCGACGGGTGCGGATGCGACAGGTACGGATGCGACCGGAGGGACTCGAACCCCCACGGGTTGCCCCACAGGATCCTAAGTCCTGCGCGTCTACCAGTTCCGCCACGGTCGCTGGATACGATGATACGTCGAGCATAATACGTCCAACGAGGACGTGGGGCAAAGCCGTCCAGCAAAAGCTCGCAATATGCTACTACTCGGCGAGGCCTCGGGAGGTATCATGCGTCACGACATGGGAACCTTGCGCGTCGACGTCGAGATCGAGAACCCCGCCCGCCCGGGTGAGAAACGCACGCTGAATGCAGTGCTCGTGGACACCGGCGCGGAGCTGTCGTGGGTTCCGAGCGCCATCCTCGAATCGCTCGGGGTTGAGCGAAACAACAAGTGGCTCTTCCGTCAGGCGGACGGGAGCGTCCTCGAGCGATGGACCGGCACGGTGGTGGTCGGTGCCGGCGGGAGACGGGTCGGGGACGAAGTCGTCTTCGGGCAGCCGGGCGACCTGGTTTTGCTCGGTTCGCGCACACTGGAGGGGCTCAACTTCCGCGTAGAACCCGTCACGAAACGGTTGGTGGACGCCGGCCCCGCGCCCGCCGCTGCAGCGACGTAACGAGCCAAGGTCGCGACGCCTCAATCAAGTCAGTACGGCTCCTCCCACGCGATCGCGAACACGCCGCCGCACATCACGCACTGCAACTCCGCTGGCTGTCCCGGCAGCGCCTGGCGATGACAGCAGGCGGGACAGACCGCGTAGCGCGAGCCCCAACCCATTGGCATGTCGACCGAGTCCCGAGGGCGGGCCACGACGGACCACTGCCGCGGCCGCAGCGGCACGATCTCCAGCGAGGCTCGCTCGAGGCGAACGGGCTGCCGGTTCACGTCGAGGATCACGTCCTCGGGCGTCACCCGAAGCACTTCATACCACGCCCCGCGACGGACGTGGCAATTCACCTCGCCACGTACGCGGGCCCACTGTGGTGCTTCGGGCATCGGTCGTCTCGGCCGCTCGGGTTCCTACACAATAGGTGACGCGGCGGGAAAACACGACCTCGACTGTTCGGCCAGAAACGCCTCAACGCCGTTTCAAGTAGCGCTCATCCCACGCCACGGCGAATACCCCACGACAATGGGGGCACGGCAGCTCGAGCGCAAAACCGCTGATCGGCGCCCGACCCTGGCAGCTGGGGCACACCGCGTAGCGCGTGCCCCAGTCGCTCGGCAGGTTGATCGCATCGGACGGACGCGGGACGACGGTCCAGCGGGACGGCTGGGCGAACACGGTTTTCAACAGGCGTCGCGGCACCGGGATCTGCTCATCCGTCACATCGAGCACGACCTTCTCTCGAGTCAGCCGGACGACACGGTACCAGGCACCGCGTCGCAGTGCGCAGTTGACATCGACGCGCAGACGGGCCCAGGCCCGCGGCTGGTGTTCGACGGATCGAGCCATGACCGAGGTTGCTCCGGACCTCGGCAGCCATGCAAACCCCGGGCGCAGGCCGTGGCGGATCGAGGGGCGTCCGCCGGAGCGTGAACCGGGGCTTGTTGCGCCGCGCCGACGCGCTACCGATGCGACGGGTGCTGCGAGAGAACGCTGCCGCGCCCTCGCAGCATACCCCCCTGCCCCCCGCCCCCGTCAGGCGTACAGCGGAGCGTCGGCCGGGGAAGACCCTTCGACCGGCAACCCTTCCTTTCTCCAGTAGCCGATCCCGCCGATCATTTCCTTGACGCGGAAGCCGAGGGCGGCGAGCCTCGCCGCCGCTCTGGTGGAGCCGTTGCACCCGGGTCCCCAGCAGTACGCCACGATCACCTTGTCGCGGGGCAGGGACGCCGCCGTCTCGGGGCTGATGGTGCGGGTCGGCAGATTGATGGCGCCCGGGATGTGGCAGCGGGCGTAGGCGTCGGGGCTGCGGGTGTCCACCACCACGATGCCGGGATGGCCACGCTCCAGGTCCAGGTGGACGTCCGCAGGATCGGTCTCGACCGCAAGCTTCGAGAGGAAGTGCCGCTCGGCCACCGCGGGCTCGGCGGGGGGGTGCTCGAGAACGAACGAGTGGGTGGCGGCGACGCTCACGGCTGGGCTCCTGATGGGGTTATCGCAATGTCCCCAGAGGATCCGCGCCGGGTCAAATGCGCCGTTGGCGATGCCGATGCGCCTGGCGCATACCGTCCCCCGGTGCCAGGGGCGCGGCTGAAGCCGCGGCTCGGCGTGTTCCGCTGAAGCGGCAATGCAGTGCCCGTTTACGGGTAAGGGCCGAGCCGCGAGTTGACTCGCGCGTTACCGGGGACAGCGCTGGAACTGTCTGTTCGTAGGCTGCCTATGTTCGTACCGCCCGCCGCGAGAGCAGCGTCGGCCCTGCCGCGAGGAGTCCGGCGAACTCACGCAGGTGGAGCGGCAGCGGGCTCTGCCGTAGCATCGCCGCCCGCCACCGCCGCTCCAAGCCGCGGCGCGTGAGGGGCACCGCCGTGAGCTCGCCGGTCTTGAGGTGGGGCGTCACTGCCCAGCGTGCGAGGACGGCGATCCCCGCGCCGCCTTTGACGAGCTCCAGAATCGCTTCGGTCAGCTGAACGCCTGAGACGCGACGCGGCGTGACGCCCGCGGGGCTCAAGAGCTTCGTGAAGACGTCGTTCTCGCCCGGCGGCAGCAGATACACGAACAGGTGCTGATCCGCGAAGTCGGCAGCGGTGAGGAACGGCTTGTCGCTGAGCGGATGGTCGGGGCGGAGCAACGCGACCAGCTCGTCGGTGAAGAGGGGGACGTACGCGAGCCGGTCGTCGTGATCGTCGTTCGACACGATCGCGAGGTCGATGCGGCCGTCGAGCAGCGCCGGCACGGGGTGGTGGGTCGCCTCCGCGACGATGTGCACGTCCACCTGGGGGAAGCGGCGGGCGAACCGCTGCAATACGCCCGGCAGCCAGTGATAGCACGTGTAACATTCGGTGCTCACGCGCAGGATCGCCGCGCGGCCGCCGGCGAGCCGTCGCAGCTCCTCTTCGACGTCGGTGAGCTGGGGCAACGTGCGCCGCGCCGCCACCAGCAGGCGCTCGCCCGCCGGCGTGGGCACCATACGTTTGCCCAGCCGGTGAAACAGCGGCAGCCCGAGGCTCGTCTCGAGATCGAGCAGCTGGCGCGATACGCCCGACTGCGTGAGGTGGAGCACGCGGCCGGCCTTGGTGAGCGTACCGTGCTCGGCCACGGCAGCAACGAGGCGGAGATGGCGGGTTTCGAGAATCATGCTTGAGGCTCGTAGTCATGAGCCACGGTCATACATTATACCGCGGTTCGCTCGGGGAGGTGAGGCATGCGTGTGATGGTGACGGCGCTGCTGCTCGCGAGCGGTTCGGCTTCTCTCCGCGCGCAGGCAGTCGACTGGAGCGCCAACGGGCGTGACGCGGAGGGAACCCGCTACAGCCCGGCCTCGGAAATCACCCGGAACAACGTCAACCGCCTCGAAGTGGCGTGGACGTACCGCACCGGAGAGACCGACCCCCGTTTCAAGACCGAGAAGCCAACCGCCTTCGAGGCCACTCCCCTCGTGGTGGACGCGACGATGTACCTGGGCACTCCGCTGGGGCGGGTGATCGCGCTGGACCCGGCCACGGGACGCGAGCGCTGGGTCTTCGACCCGAAGATCAAGCGCGACGTGTCGTACGGAGATTTCGCGAGCCGCGGAGTCTCCACCTGGCTCGATGAGTCCGCCCCCGCCGGCGCTGCCTGCCGCCGGCGGATATTCGTCGCCACGGCGCAGTCGCAACTGTTCGCGCTGGACGCCCGGGACGGCCGGCCCTGCGCCGGATTCGGTGGGAATGGACTGGTGGATCTCAAGGCCGGCCTGCGGATTCCGCCCTTCGAGCCGGGCGCCTATTCCATGACATCGCCGCCCGTCGTCGTGAACGGGCTGGTGATCACCGGCTCTTCGGTCGCAGACAACAGCCGACCTAACCCGGCGAGCGGCGAAGTGCGCGCCTACGATGCCCGCACCGGCAGGCTCAAGTGGACCTGGGACCCGATTCCCCAGGATCCGAAGGACCCGGCCTACGGCGAGTGGCGCGGCACAATGGCACAGAGGAGCGGCGCCGCCAACGCCTGGTCGGTCCTCGCGGCGGACCCGGAGCGGGACCTGGTCTTCATTCCCACGGGAAGTGCTGCTCCCGACTACTATGGCGTGCTCCGCCTGGGGAACAACCGCTACGCCAACTCGATCGTGGCATTGCGAGCCTCGACCGGCAAGCTCGTCTGGGCGTTTCAGACCGTTCATCACGACCTCTGGGATTACGACAACGCCTCGCCGCCGGCACTGGTGACGCTCACCCGCGGTGGCGTTTCAGTCCCGGCCGTCCTCCAGGCGACCAAGTCCGGCATGCTGTTCGTGCTGAACCGCGAGACCGGCCAGCCGATCTTTCCGGTGGAGGAGCGTCCGGTCCCCTCGAGCGACATCCCCGAGGAGCAGGCGTCTCCTACCCAGCCCTTCACGGCGGTCACCCCGCCGCTCAGCCCTCTGCGCTTCTCGGCCGACAGCACCTGGGGCACGAGCGACGCGGACCGCGCCGCCTGTCACGCCGCCATCGATGGGCTCCGCAACGATGGGATCTTTACTCCGCCGAGCGTGCAGGGGACCTTCGTGATGCCTTCAAACATCGGTGGGGCGCACTGGGGTGGTGTCGCCGTGGACCCGGTCCGACAAATCGCGGTGGTGCCCGTTAACCGAATCGCGGCCGTGGTGCAGCTGATCCCGCGTGAGAACTTCGACCACGAGCGTGCCAAGGCCGACGACAAGCGGCTCGGTCACGACTACGAGTACAACGGGATGCGGGGGACGCCCTACGTGATGCGGCGGCGTATCCTCTTGAGTCCGGGCGGACTGCCGTGCACGCCGCCGCCCTTTGGTACGCTCGTCGCCATCGACCTGAAGACGGGCGGCCGGCTGTGGGACGTTCCGCTCGGCTCCCCTGCCAGACTCCTGCCCCCCCAACCTGGGCGGACCGATCGTGACGGCGGGGGGCGTGGTGTTCATCGGTGCGGCGCTCGACCGCTGGCTCCACGCCTACGATATCGAGACGGGACGCGAGCTGTGGCGCGGCCCGCTGCCGGAGAGCGGCAAGGCTACACCGATGAGTTACCAGCTCGCGTCCGGCCAGCAGTTCGTGGTGATTGCGGTCGGGGGTGGCGGGGCGTGGGGAGTGGGCGACTACGTGGTGGCGTTCCGGCTCGCGACTGTTACGAGGCCCTAAGCTCATCCGTTGGTCACGAACGCACCTGAGTGTCGCGTCACCGCGTCACTCGGGCCGCTCCAGCGTCACCACAGTCGGTACGTCGCAAAGGTGCCACGCTGGCACGCTCGATGCCAAACGCCTATCGTGGTTTGGGACGCCCTATCCACGCTCGCGAGCGCATCTCTGAAGAAGGGGGTGGTCCTCTGGACGGCTCGTCGGACGGTGACATCCTCCGCCTCATGAATCCATGAGTCGCATGCTCCCGAGTGCCGTCGAGCAGCGCTGGCAGGAGGTCCTCCGGAGGGCGGCCATCGCGCTCAAGGGAGGAGGGGTTGGCGTCTGGGAAGCGGACCCGGGCGGTCGGCTGCGTCTGCTGGCCACGAGCGAGGGGGAGGGCCTCGCCCCCGTGGTCGCCGACGACCTCGAGACCACGCTGCGCGCGCTGGACGTTTTGCCGCCGCGCCGCGCGTCCCGCCGCTGGGTGGCGAGCCGTCTCAAGGGGCGGCGCTGGTGCATCGCGCCGGTCCGACGTGACGCGCCGCAGCCGCCTCCCGCCGGCCTCGAGCGGCGCGGCCGGGAACGTCTGACGCTCGAGCTGGCGGGCGTATGCATCGGCTTGATGGACGAGGCTCAGGCCCGCGATGTCGAGAGCTTGGCGCGCCTCGCCGTGATCCTCGATCAGGTCCCCGCGATTCTCTGGACCACCGACGCCGAGTTGCGCGTCATCTCACGGGCGGGCGCCGGCCTCAAGTCCCAACAGATCTTGCCTGAACGTATCGTCGGCGCGTCTCTTCTCGAGCAGCAGTCCCAACACAAAGTGGGCGCCGAGTCGGTGGCCGCGCACCAGCGGGCGCTCGCCGGCGATTCGGTTTCCTACCAGATCCGGCTCCCCCCCCGGTGCTACGATGCGCACGTCGAGCCGCTGCGGGATGAGGGGGGCGCGATCGTGGGCGTGGTGGGTGTCGCGGTGGACGTGAGCGATCGCGAGCAAGCGCTTGCCCAGGCGCATCGCAGCCAAGCCGAGCTGGAGGAGTTCTTCGAGAACGCGCCCGTCGGCCTTCGGTGGATGGCGCCGGACGGCACGATCCTCCGTGCCAACCGGGCCGAGCTCGACCTGCTGGGCTACCAGCCCGACGACTACCTGGGTCGGAACATCGCGCAGTTCTGTGTCGATCCGGACGTCGCCGCGGACAGCGTGCGGCGCCTACGGGGCGGGGAGACGCTCCGCAACATCGAGATCCGGATGCGCCACCGCGACGGCTCGATCCGCCATGGCCTCATGAGTGGGAACGCGCTGTTCGAAGGTGAGCAGTTCATCCATGCCCGTTGTGTCACGCGGGACATCCAGGACCGCATTCAGGCCGAGCAGGCGTTGGCGCAGTTCAAGGCCATGGTGGAGTCGGCCGACGATGCGGTCATCGGCAAGACATTGGAGGGAATGATCACCAGTTGGAACGCGGCCGCGACCCGCCTCTATGGATATGCCGCCGAGGAGATGATCGGCAAGTCGATCGGCTTGCTCGCTCCCCCGGACAAGGTCGACGAGCTCGCCGGGATCCTGGCGGGCCTGCGCCGCGGGGAGCACGTCTACCACCACGACACCACGCGGGTGCGCAAGGACGGCACGCTCGTCGAGGTGTCGATCACTGTCTCGCCGATTCTCGACCCGCACGGTCGCCCCATCGGCGCCACGACGATCGCTCGCGACATCACGGCGCGCAAGCGGGCCGAGCAACAACTGCTGCACGAGGCGCTGCATGACGCGCTCACCGATCTGCCCAACCGCGCGTACTTCGTGGAGCGGGTGTCGCAAGCGCTGGCGCGCCTGCGGCGGGATCGCGATTACCGCTTCGCTCTCCTGTTCCTCGACCTGGACGACTTCAAGGCGGTGAACGACCGCCTCGGCCACGCGGCCGGCGACCGTCTCCTGACGGAGATCGCGGCACGGCTGCGCACGTGCGTGCGGCCGGGCGACGTCGTGGCGCGGCTGGGGGGCGACGAGTTCACGCTGCTGCTCGAGGAGATTACCGGACTGCCCGACGGGGAGCGCGCCGCGCGGCGGATCCAGGACGCGCTTGCCGTGCCGGTGTCGATCGAAGGGCAGGAGATCGTCGCGACCGCGAGCATCGGCATAGTCCTCAGCGCGTCCCACTATGCGCAGCCCCAGGACCTACTGCACGATGCAGACCTCGCCATGTACCACGCCAAGGAGCAAGGGCGCGCACGCTTTCAGGTGTTCGACGTCGCCATGCGCCATTCGGCTCAGGCCCGGCTCGGCATGGAGGCGGACCTGCGGAACGCCCTCGAGCGCCACGAGTTCCGCCTGGTGTTCCAGCCGATCGTGCAGCTCGAGACCGGCAGCGTGCACGGGTTCGAGGCGCTGCTGCGCTGGCACCGCCCGGAGCAGGGCGTCGTGCTCCCGCCCGAGTTCCTGCCCCTGGCGGAGCAGGCCGGTCTCCTTCTGCCCATTGGCGCCTGGGTGCTCCAGGAAGCATGCCGCTACGCGCGACGCTGGCAGGACGCGCTCCCGGCGTCCGCTCCCGTGCGCGTCAGCGTGAACCTTTCCGCCAAACAGCTCGGGCACCCCGGCATCGTGGACGAAGTGCGGACGGCCCTCCAGGACGCTGGACTCCCGCCCTCCTGCCTGGCCCTCGAGATCAACGAGAGCGTACTCATGGCGAACGTTGAGTCGTCGGCCGCCTTGCTCCTTCAGCTGCGGGAACTGGCCGTCGAGCTGCACATGGACGACTTCGGTACCGGCTACTCATCGCTGAGCTACCTGCCGCGCTTACCGCTCCAGGGGATCAAGGTGGACCGCTCCTTCGTGCACCGCATCGGGGGCCGCCGCATCGATCTGGACATCGTGCGCTCAATCGTGGACCTGGCGAGGACCCTCAGCCTGGAGGTGATCGCGGAAGGCGTCGAGACCGTCGCGCAGCGTGAGCGCCTCATCGCGTTCGGGTGCGAACTCGGGCAGGGCTACCTTTTCGCCAAACCACTGGAGCCGGCGGCCGCGAGCGCCCTCCTCGCCCAATCCGCACAGGCGGACCGCCGCACCGCGTAAGGAGATTGCCGCGCGCCGATAGCGTCCCACGCACCGTCCACCCTGCCACTTCAAGATCGAGTTAGCACCGCGCGGAGCCCTCCTGCAAGCCGCCCCGCCGCCCCGTTATCCCACCCGAGAAACAGGTGCGGCTCGATCAGCTCGAGCTCCATCAATACGAGTCGCCCGTCCCGCTCCACGCCGTCCACGCGTGCGTACAACGGATTGCCCGGCATCGCCGCCATGACCGCCTCGGCATCCGCGACCAGGTTGCCCGGGGGTACCATGGCGTCCGCTGTGCCGCCGAACTCCCACTGCACGCGATAATCGCCCGCCCCCGCCCCCGGCCGTTTGAGCACCGCATGACTGAACCGGCCGCCGAGAAACAGGAAAGACCACTCGCCTGCGTCACGCACTTCGCTCATGAAGGGCTGCACCATCACGTCTCCGGCACGAAGCAGCTCGTCGAGCTGCCGTTGATCCGCGCTCGCGGTCTCGAAGGACGTGCGCCAGGTGCCGTGCGCGCTCGCCGAGACGGCGGGCTTCACGACCGCGTCGCTCCACGCCGCATCGCGGAGCAGCCGAGCGAGCCCGACTGGCGTGCCGCGCTCGAGCCAGCGCGTCGGCACGATGGGGACGCCGCGTGCCGCCAGGTCGCGCAGGTAGCCCTTGTGACTGTTCCAGCGGAGGACCGCCGGCGGATTCCACACCGGGACCCGCGCGCGCTCGAGCCGGGCCACCCAGGCGAGGAACTCCTCCCGCCGATGGTGGTAGTCCCAGCAGGAGCGCACGACGACGCCTTGGAACTCTTCCCAGCACACATCGGGGGAGTCCCACACCGCCGGCACCGCGGTGACGCCGAGTTCCCGTAATGCCGGGACGAGCAGCAGATCGTCCGCGTTCAGACTCGGCAGCTTCGTGTAGGTGGCGAGGGCGACGTGAGTCACAGTGTGCTTGACGTTAGGTTTCAGAAGGGGTCCGGGTATAAAGAAACGGAAAGCACCCTCTTGTTTGAAGTCCTCACCCTTTGTTGGAGGTTCGTCATGCTCAAGCCAGGCGGACTCATCGCCGCGGTCACGCTCGGCGCCCTCGCCGCTCTCCCGCTCCCCGCTCAGACCCCGACCGATCTGGCAGACGTCTGCAAAGTCCTCGGCGACGCGAAGCTCGGTCAGTGGGCATCGTTCGATGGCTCGGGCGGGAAGATCCGCCTGGCGGTCGTCGGCTCGGAGCGGTCGGGAGACTCGACCCTGTACTGGTTCGAGGTGAAGTTTGCAGGAAAGGATCCCAGCAAGAACGGCGTCGTGCAGATCCTCACCGCCAGCCTCGCATCCGGACTGGAGGCGCCGCGCGCGCTCATCATCAAGGGGGGCTCGCAGCCGGCCATGAGGATCTCCGGGGAGATGGCCGGGATGATGGGCCCGAAGGGCGGGCAAAACACGTCCGCCTTCGACTGGGCCTCCCGGTGCGCCGGCGCGCACGTGGTGGGCTGGGAGTCGGTCACCGTGCCCGCCGGCACGTTCCGGGCGCTGCACGTGACGACGGAGGATGGCGGCGAGGTGTGGGCGTCGCGGGAGGTGCCGTTCGGACTCGTGAAGACGCACGGCAAGCAAGGCGACCTCGCGCTCACCGGACGCGGCGCGGACGCGAAGTCATCGATCACCGAGAAGCCGCTGGAGATGCCCGCCTTGCCGATGCCGAAAGACTGAGGTTACGAAACGCAACGCGGGCGTCGACGCAGCGCCCTTGCGGGGTTCGGCCTTTCCGTGCTTACGTGGGTGACTCTGTTCCACACCCTTCCGGAGGCCGAACCCTGTGTCCGTCCGCTCGTTGACCCTCGTCGCCGTCACGTTGCTCATCTTCCCGGTTCGCTCCGCTCCCGCTCAAGGCTTCGACTCCACCGTGTTCGCCGCCCTCAAGTGGCGGGAGATCGGGATCTACCGCGGCGGGCGCAGCGTTGCCGTCGCGGGCTCCGCGTCCCGGGTCGCTGAATACTGGATGGGCACGACGGGCGGCGGCGTTTTCAAAACGACGGACGGCGGCGACACCTGGGTGCCCGTGACGGACAAGTACTTCGGCGGCACCATCGGCGCGATCGGCGTCTCCGAGTCGAACCCGGATGTCGTGTACGTCGGCACCGGCGAGTACCCGATTCGCGGCAACGTCTCCGCCGGCGACGGAGTCTGGAAGACCACCGACGGCGGCAGGACGTGGACCTCTCTCGGGCTCGCCGAGACGCAGCAGATCTCGCGGGTGCGCGTGCACCCGACCAATCCCGACATCGTGTGGGTGGGCGCGCAGGGTCACGCCTACGGACCGAACACCGAGCGCGGGGTCTACAAGACGACCGACGGCGGCAAGACGTGGAACAAGGTGCTGTTCCGAAACGACTCGACCGGGGTCTCGGACCTCGTGGTGGATCCATCCTATCCCGACGTGCTGTACGCGGCGTTCTGGCAGGCGCAGCGCTACCCCTGGAAACTCGTCTCCGGCGGGCAGGGCGGCGGGTTGTTCAAGTCCACGGACGGCGGTGAGCACTGGAGCGAGATCACACACAACCCCGGCCTACCGGCGGGACTGCTGGGCAACATCGGCCTCGCGGTGTCGCCGGCCAAGCCGTCACGCGTCTGGGCGTTGATCGAGGCCGACCAGGGCGGCGTGTACCGCTCGGAAGACGGCGGGGCGACGTGGCGCTACGTCAACGCCGACCGCAAGCTGCGCCAGCGGCCCTGGTACTATTCGCGCGTCTTTGCCGATCCCAAGGACACGAACACCGTGTACGCGCTGAATGTGCTGGCCTACAAGTCGATCGACGGCGGCGTGACCTTCAAAGTGCTGCCCGATCCGCACGGCGACAACCACGACATGTGGATCGCTTCCAACGATCCGCAGCGTATGATCGAAGGGAACGACGGCGGTGCGAACGTGTCGTTCAACGGCGGCAAGACGTGGAGCGATCAGGACTACGCCACGGCGCAATTCTACCACGTCACG
>QHTS01000044.1 GCA_003220905.1 Gemmatimonadota bacterium
TGGCGCTGTCTCGCTGCGCCACCGCCACGCGCGCCATGTCGAGCCGCAGGGGCCAGAGCGACGCGACCAGCTCGAGCGGCACGCTGAGAACGGCATAGCGCCGCGTCGCGCCATCCCAGAGCCGCAGCGCGCGCGTCGTGTCACGGCGTACCAGGGCGTCGCGCGCGTCGAGGTCTGCCGCGAGGCTGGCCGGGAGTGGGCCCCGCTTCGCGGCAGCGAGCCGGGCCAGTGCGGCGGTGTGGCGGGAGCGCTCGACCCCGAGGCGCGCGAGCAGCCAGTGGGCGACTGCGTCGGTGTCGGCGGCTGCGCCGTGGCGCTCCTGCACGCGCTCCGCCGCGCTGGGCCAGTCACCCAACGCGGGCAGCCTGGTCGCGCGTGCCAGCAGGACCCAGAGGTCGCGCTCCCGTCCGGCTGAGCTTCCTGTCGCCCGCTCGAGTCGCAGGCGGGCACTGTCTGCCCACCCCCCGGCGAGATCGGCGGCGACGCCCATGCGGAGGATCCGGGCCCGCTCCGCGTCCGTGGCGGCGCGCTGCTCGAGGCAGCGCAACACCACGCGCGCCGGTCCGGTCCGCTGCGCCGCCGTTCCGAATTCCGCCGCCTGGAAGGCGAGGTACTCTAACGCGAGAAAGGAGTGCCGGCACACCGTGCGCAGCAGCGCCAGCTGGGCGGGAGCGGAGCCGAGGATGAGTGTGTCGGCGATGCCCACTGCTTCCGCCACGACGGACGTTGAGTCGATACGCAAGTAGCGGTGAATGAGGTCCGCGGTCTCACGCCGGTCGCCTCCCTGGTGCGCCAGCGAGATCAAGTGTGCGATGGCCGGCGAGAACCGCGGATCGAGATCGAGAACGCGGTTGAACGCGACCCCGGCCTCGCCGACCGTCTCGTCGAACAGGCCGGCGAAGTGATAGTAGAACTCGCCGAGCACGTACCACGCCTGGGGGTAGGTCGGTGCCTGCTCGGTGGCGCGCTTGAATCGATCGAGCGCTGCCAGGCCGTCGCCTTCGGCGAGGAGCCGGGTGAACCCGTCGAGCAGCAGGCTGTCGGCCGGGGAAAGTCCTCCCTGGTGCACCAGCGCCCCTCGCAGCGCCGTGCCGAAACCCTGCTCTGTCGGGTCCACCTGCGCGGCGACGAGCGCGAGCCGCAGCCGCCCCATCGCGAATCCGGAGTCCGCACGAATAACCCGGGTGTACTCGTCGCGCGCCGTGCGGTAGTCGCCCCGACGGAACGCGGCTTCGGCGTTCAAGTACGCGGCCAGCGCCTCGGGGCCGCCGTTCGGGAGCGTGGCGTCCGCGCCAGGCGTGAACTCGGGGTACAGCCCGGCCCACACGCGGTCCATCACCTCCGACTCCTCGGCGCCGACTCGTCCCTCCGCCTTCGCGGTGCGTCGGGCCCGGCCGCCCTCGTAGAGTGTCGCCTGGAGCGTGACCGTCGGCCCCACGTAGGCGACGCTCCCCTGCACGAAGAACTTCGCCCCGAGGCGACAGGCGAGGGCCTGCGCCTCTTCGTTCGACGGGTGCTCGCTCGCGATCTGCGCGACCACCCGGCCGAAGGAGACGACCTCGGTGAGGCGCTCCACGGGGCGGAATCGGGAGATGAAGTACTCCGGGAGCTGCGTCGCCGGATAGGGTGGCGTGCCCAGGACGGCGAACGGCATCACCGCGAGGCGTGCCGGCGCGTCGCGCGGCAACCGGCAGGCCTCGTGAGAGCCGAGCATGAAACGCAGGGCAACGGCGCCCCCCACCGCGAGGACCCCCGCCGCCGCCCACGGGCGCCACGGCCGGACCTCCGCGCGCCCGAGCGCGGCGAGCCATGCAGCGGCCGTGGCCGGTCGATCCTCCGGCTGCTCCGCGAGCGGAGCGACGAGCGCGGTGGCAAGACGCGCCGACACGTCCGGCCGCACGGTGCGCAGCGCGCGCACCAGCCCGGCCCGATCCGCCTTGAACGCCGGCGGCCCGCCGCCCAGCGCTTCGAACGCGACCGCGGCGAGACTGTGCAGATCGGCGCGCCCGTCCACGCGCCCGCTCGCGGCCTGCTCGGGCGCCATGTAGCCGGGTGTGCCAATCGCGGCCCCGGGCTGTGTGAGCGACGACTCCCCCGCGCCTTCCACTCGGGCGATGCCGAAATCGGCGAGCAGGGCCCGGCCGCTGTCCTCGTCGAGGAGAATGTTGGAGGGCTTCACGTCGCGGTGCACGATCCCGCGCCGGTGGGCGTACCCGAGCGCGTCGGCAATCTCGCGCACCACGCGGAGGATGTGGTCGGTCGGGACGTGTGCGTCGCTCCGGAGGCGCTCCTCGAAGGTGTCGCCCCGCACGAACGTCATGATGAGGAAACTGATCCCCTCCCGCGTGTCGAAGTCGTAGACCCGCACGATGTTGGGGTGGTCGAGCGACGCGCCGAGGGTCGCCTCGCGGCGGAAGCGCTCGTGGCGCATCGTGCTCGCCGCCACGTCGGGCGGCAACACCTTCACGGCCACGATGTGACCGAGCGTGCGGTGGCGGGCGCGGAATACCGCGCCCATGCCGCCGACGCCGGCGAGACTCAGTACTTCGTATCGGTCGCCGACTGCGCGTTGCACGGCGTCGAGGTCGGGCGTCTGCATGGGCGCAGGAGAATGTACAGGCGCTTGCCCGCGGCCGCAGCGTGCCCGATACTGGGGGCGCCATGCCCTCCCTCTACTGTCGCGTGCTCGGTCCCGTGCGTGTCACCGTCGCCGGCGCGGACGCGCCCACGGAGCTGCTGTGGCGCAAACACGTCGCGCTGCTCGTGTATCTGGCGCGGAGTCCCCGGAAGAGCCGCACCCGCGAGCACTTGACCGGCCTGCTGTGGAGCGACCGCGACGAGCGCCAGGCCCGCCACTCGTTGAGTGAGGCGCTCCGCGTCCTGCGACGCGCCCTCGGGGACGAGCGGCTGGTGGCGGACGTCGATCAGGTCCGGTTGGCGGCGGACGCCGTGACGCTCGACTGCGACCGGTTCGCTGAGCTGTGCGGACGGAGCGATTGGGCGACCGCGGCCGCGCTCATCGACGGCGAGTTCCTCGAGGGACTCGCGATCCCGGAAGCGAACGATTTCGAGAACTGGCTCACTGCCGAGCGGGCGCTGTGGCGGACGCAGGCGCTCGAGGCCCTGGTGCAGGGGGTCTCCGCCGACCTGGCGCGAGGTGACGCGGCCGCGGCGGCCCGCCTGGCCCTCCGGGCCGTCGCGCTCGATCGGAGCTCCGAGCCGGCGGCCCGGGCCGCGATGCGCGCGCTGGCGTTGGCGGGCGACCGCGCCGCCGCCCTGCGGGTGGCTGACGAGTTGGCCCAGGCGTTGCATGAGACGCTCCGCGCAGCCGTGAGCGACGAGACCGCGCGGCTCGTCGCGCGGATCCGGGACGCACGCGTCGGGCGCCGCGTCGTCGCCGCTCCGCCCGCCGCCCGCCCGCGGCCGCCGCTTGTGGGGCGCCGGGTCGAGCTGGCGGCGCTCGCGGCGGCGTGGCAGCGGGCGCGCAGCGGGCGCGGTCAGGTCGTGATCGTCGAGGGCGAGCCCGGGGAGGGGAAGACCCGCCTCATCGAGGAGCTCGTGGCGCACGCGCGGTTGGATGACGCCAGCGTCGTCGCGACCCGTGCCGTGCCCGCCGATCAGAAGACGGAGTGGAGCGCGCTGTCAGGGCTGCTCGCCGGAGGACTGGGCGACGCACCGGGGCTTGCGGGCGCGCCGCCGGGCGCCCTGGCCGGGCTCGCGGTGCTGGATGGTGACCTGCGCACGCGGTTCCGCGCCGCGGTGACGCCTGCTCCCGTCGCGGAAGCGCTCGGACCCGCCGTGAAGGCCATCGCGGCGGAGCGGCCCCTCCTCCTTGCGCTCGATGACGCCCAGTGGTCCGACGCGGCCACGCTTGCGGCGCTCCCCGCCCTGGCCCGCGACACGGCGGCCCGACCAGTGCTCCTCCTGCTCGGGGTGTCCCGCGGTTCACCCGAGAGCGAGCGGCTGGATGAGCTGCGCGCGCGGCTGGGCCGCGATCTCGAAGGTGCGGTCGTCCGGCTGGGACGGTTCGGCGCGGCGACGCTGCGGGAGCTCGTGCGCTGGGCGCTCCCTCGATACGAGGCGGATGCCGCGGAGCGCCTGACCCGCCGGGTAGAGTGCGACACGGGCGGGCTCCCGCTCCTCGCGGTCGCGATGCTCGAAGCGGTGGCCGCCGGATTCGCGCCCGCGCCCGATGCGCCGGCCTGGCCGTCCCCGAACCGGACACTCGTCGACTCCCTCCCCGGCGATCTCCCGCCGACCATCGTCGGCGTCGTGTGCCGGCGGTATCGCGCGCTTCCCGAGGCCGCGCAACAGGCGCTCGGTGCGGCGGCAGCCCTGGAAGAGCGTGTGGACGCCGGCCGCCTGGTCCGTGCCACCGGACTCGACCGTGCGTCTGTCGAGCAGGCTCTCGATGCGCTCGAGTGGGAGCGTTGGCTGGTTGCGGACCCGCGCGGATACGTCTTCACGGCGCCGATCGAGCGGGCGGTCCTGCTGCAGGAGATGGTCACGCCGGGACAGGCTCGCCGCTATCGGGAGAACCTCACGACTTGATAGCGGCTTGAGGCAGCCGACCCAGCGTGTTCCCCGCCACCTCAGATCGGGATAGTATACGCG
>QHTS01000049.1 GCA_003220905.1 Gemmatimonadota bacterium
CGCCGACAGCTTTCACGTCTATGCCGTCGAATGGGAGTCGGAGGCGATTCGATGGTACGTCGACGATACGCTGTACAAGACCATCACTCCGAAGGATGTGCCCGGACGGTGGGTGTTCGATCACCCGTTCTTCATGATTTTGAACGTGGCGGTCGGTGGGTACTGGCCCGGCCGTCCCGATGCGACGACGGTCTTCCCGCAGACCATGCGAGTGGACTATGTGCGGGTATACGAGAGGACGAAGTGATGCGGCGGACGCCGGCGTGGGCGTTCGGCACCGTGGTGGCGTGCGGGCGCCTGGCGCCGGGGGAGCCTTCCCCCGGCCCGCCGCCGCAAGGGCCCGCCGCTCAGGTGTGGCTGACCACCGGCTCCGGGTCGAAGCTCTTGTCCCGGGAGACCGACGTCCATTTCGATTCCGGCGCCCCGCCGGCGACCCTGCTCCGGATCGTGGTCGACGAGGGCACCGCGTATCAGGAGATCGTGGGCTTTGGCGCCGCGATCACCGACGCGTCGGCGTGGCTGATTCAGAACCGCCTGACGGCCGCGCAGCGCGAGGCCCTGTTGCAGGAGCTGTTCGGCCCCAGTCCGGGGATCGGCCTGAGCTTCACGCGCCTCACTATGGGCGCCTCCGACTTTTCGCTGCACCAGTACAGCTACGACGACTTACCCGCGGGGCAGACCGACTCGACCCTGGCGCACTTCTCCATCGATTCCAACCGCGCCTACCTGTTGCCGATCGTCCAGCGCGCGCTCGCCATCAACCCTCGGCTCAAGATCATGGCGACACCCTGGAGCCCGCCGGGATGGATGAAGACGACGGGGAGCCTAATTCAGGGAACGCTCCGTCCCGAGGCCTACGGACCGCTCGCGGAGTACTTCCGGCGCTACATCGAGGCGTACCGCGCGGAGGGCGTGCCGATTTACGCCGTCACGGTCCAGAACGAGCCCCATTACGAGCCGCCGAACTATCCGGGCATGCGGCTCGAGCCACCCGCCCGCGCCCGTTTCGTTGGCCAGTACCTCGGCCCGCTCTTCGCCCGGCGCGGCATTGGGACCATCATCCTCGATTGGGACCACAACTGGGACGAATACCAGTCTCCGCTCCAGGTGCTCGCCGACTCCGTCGCGCCCCGCTACATCGCCGGAGTCGCCTGGCACTGTTACGGCGGCGACGTCGCCGCGCAAAGCCTGGTGCACGACGCCCACCCTGAGAAGAACGCCTATTTCACCGAGTGCTCCGGAGGGGAGTGGGCGCCGACCTTCGCGGACAATCTCAAGTGGTTCGTCCGCACGCTGATCATCGAGGCCACACGGGGCTGGGCGAAAGGAGTGCTCCTCTGGAATCTCGCGCTGGACGAGAACCATGGACCGCATACGGGCGGCTGCGGGGACTGCCGTGGGGTGGTGACGATCACGTCGGCCTCCGGCGCCGTCACGCGCAACGTGGAGTACTACGCGCTGGCGCATGCCAGCCGGTTCGTGCGCCCGGGTGCGCGGCGCGTCGCGTCGACCTCCGGCGTCGCCGGCCTCGAAAGCGTGGCCTTCCGGAACGCCGATGATGGCTCGAAGGCGCTGATCGTGGTCAATACCGACGTGCAGGACCGGACCTTCGCGGTGCGGTGGGCCAGCCAGTCCTTCCGCTACACTCTCCCAGCCGGCGCGGTCGTCACGTTCGTCTGGAATTGACAGCGGTCCGCCGGCGCCCCATTTCTACCCACGCCATGCGCGCCGTCGTGAGCGCTCTCGCGCTCGCCGCCGTCACCTCCTGCAGCACTACACCCCCACCACAGCCGACCGTGGCGCGGCTCGCCGAGCTCCACAGCCTCGTCGACTCGGGGGAGGAGCTTCCGCGTCCCCGCCTCCCGCCGGACGCGGACACGAACTCCGCCGCTGCGTACTACCATTCCGCCGAGCCGCTCGTTCGTTTCGGCTCGAAGCTCGACACCGCCGAAATGGCCCTCTACTGGGCATCCCGCCTCGATCCAGCGTGGCCGGACCCGATCTACGGGCGCGGCATGGTCCTCTTGCGGGCGCTGCAGCACGACGCGTTCGAAACGTGGATCAAGACACGTTCGGTCAAGGCCGCCAGGCATGTCGGTCTCACACCGCGCCAGGTGCAACTCGTCGACTCGCTGATGCGCATCGCGTGGGCGCGTAATCCGTTCTTGTACACCGGGCTTGAATTCCCGCAGCTCGACCCCAGTCGGCGCGGGGACCCGGTGCAGGGCGCTTCTCTGGCGTATGCGACACGGCAATTCGCCCGTGCGGAGAGCTTGTTCGCCGTGGCTCTGCGCAAGCATCCGGAGGACGTCGGTGTGCGAATTGACCGGGCGCGCGCGCTCTTCTTCCTCGGCAGATACGACAGCACCGTAGCCGAGTTGGAGGCGGCGCGGGACTCGGTGCGAGGAAGGGCAGAAGCGCGAACGTCGGCCGTCATGATTTCGGGAGAGATGTTCGAGTATGCCGTCGGCATCGTGCGTGTGCAACAGGATGACTTTCCGGCGGCGCGTGCCGCGTTCGAGCGCGCGCTGACGGCGAACCTCGGCTTCTATTGGGCTCACGCGCGCCTCGCCGGTGCGGCGCTGACCCTCGGGGATACGGGCACCGCCCTGTCAGAGTTGGACATGGCCGTACAGCTCGAAGGCCGAGACCCGGTGCTGCGACTGTATGACGGCGTGGTTCTCGCGGGGGCAGGTCGACTCGACGAGGCGGCAGGGCAGTTGGAGCGAGCGATCGCGCTCGATCCCCACTACGCCACGCCGTACTATTGGCTCGCGACGGTGTCTCGGGCACGAGGCCGCACTCGCGAGGCCATTGACCAATACCGACAGTTCCTCGCTCACGCGGCCCGACTCGACGCCGATCGTCATCGTGCGCTTGGCGCCCTAGCCGAGTTGGGAGCATCGCTCCCGGACTCCGGTCACTGACCATGGGTCGCCGCATCATGCACCTGTACCTGGCGCCCCAGGGGCTGGGAATTGACACCGACTCGTTCTCGCCCTCATTTCTAGCCCCCATGCGTGCCGTCGCGCGC
The DNA here is from genome assembly GCA_003220905.1 of Gemmatimonadota bacterium. Classification (GTDB taxonomy): domain Bacteria; phylum Gemmatimonadota; class Gemmatimonadetes; order Gemmatimonadales; family GWC2-71-9; genus AG41. The sequence goes on from QHTS01000049.1 coordinate 3,035, forward strand.
GTCGCTGCCTTGGCCCTCGCAACCGGTCTCACGAGCGTCCCGCCGTCGTCGCCGCTCGCGGCCCAGGAGAGCTTCGTGCCCCCCCGGCCACCGTGCGAGCTGACGCAGTCCAACTCCAAGATTAACAATGGGATACAGGCACTGCGCAACGCGGTCGAAAAGCCCGATCAGCGTGGGCCGCAACTCGCGCAGGCCAAGAAGCTGCTCACCGATGCGATCCAGCAGGACAACCAGGGCACGAGCCCGGCGGCGTGGTACTACCTGGGGCGCTACGCCGTCCAAGTAGGGGACGTCGCGGCCGCGGACACCACGTTCGCGCGGGCCGCGAGCCTCGCCCCGACGTGCGCCGCGGATATCGCGACGCACCGCGGGGAGCTGTGGGGCAAACTGTTGAACGACGGGCTTTCGGCCTGGCAGGACGACAAGCAGGACTCGGCGCTGGCGCTGTTGCACGTCGCCGCCCGCTTCGAGCCCCACAATCCGAAGGCGTTTGCGACCGTGGCCGCGCTGTATGCCAGCCGCGCCAACGACGACTCCGCCTTCGCCTACTACCGCCTCGCGGCTCGCACCGCCGGCGATGACACGGCCTTCGCGCACGACAAACGAGAGGCCCTCAGCAATGGCTGGCACCTGGTCGTGCGCAAGGTGCAGGGCCACCCGGCGGCGCAGCGAGCGGCGCGAGTGCGCGCGAGTCTCGACTCCATGCAACGAGGGCTAACCAACGACTCCACGGTGCTGGCGCGCCTTGTGGCCTCGTCTCAATCGCGGAAGGGTCGGGGAGCGAAGCTCGCACCTGGGGACCAGCAATTGTTCACCCGTGATTCGACGGCGCGGGCCCAGGCGGTCGCGCGCCAACGGGCCGCGCTCGCCGCGGCGGTGCAGCAGCTGGCGGCGGACTCGAGTGCGCTCTCCGCCGCCTTCGCCCCGGCGATCGACGCGCTGAAGGACGCCCTCGCGGCCTATCCGGGTGAGATCGATGCGGCGACGACGCTCGCGACGCTGTACGCGCAGAGCGGCCACGCCGCTCAGGCCGCCGCTGTGTTCGACTCCCTCGTCGCCCAGGCAAAGGACTTGGACCCCGACGTGCTGTTCGGCCCGGGGACCCGTATGGTAGGGCAGGGGCTCTACCGGCCTGCGGCCCGCGCCCTCACGCTCGGGCTCGCCAAGAACCCGTACCGGCGCGAGGCCTTGTTTTCGCTCGCCGTGGCCTACTACCAACTGCACGACTCGACTGCCCTGCTGCCGACCGCGCAACGGCTGCTCGCGCTCGACCCCCTCAACCGGGCGTCGCTAAAGCTCGTGGCGGCGGGGTGGGACTTCCGGCGACAGCGTGACTCCACGAAGGCGTATGTGGCACGGGCCGACTCCGGCCTCGCGGTCGAGATCTCCGTCCTCAGCTTCCTCCCGGACAGCGCCGGGGCGTCCCTCTCCGCCACGGCGACCAACCTGAGGGCGGCTCCGTCCAAGCCGTTCCGCCTCGCCCTCGAGTTCCTCGACGTCGCCGGTCAGGTCGTCGCGACCCTGACCCAGGATGTCCCCGCTCTGCCTCCGCGTCAGAGCCAGGCCTTCGACCTCAAGGTGAACGGCAGGGGGGTCACCGGCTGGCGTTATCGCGCTTCCTAAGGCATATTTCATCGCTTTCGGAAGTCACGGCCCGCGTTGGGGTTGCGACGTCAGGCCTCACAAAGTCCTTGAAGGACAGGCAGGTGCGGTGATTCGCGTGCAATCGGTGGCACCCGACTCCCTCGGCGGGGAGCTGGGGCTCGTTCCCGGAACGGAGCTCGTGGCCGTCAACGGCCGAGCGCTGGAGGACTTCCTGGATTGGGAGTTTCTCACGGCGGACGAGCGCTTCCTCCTGGCGGCGCGCCTTCCGACGGGGGAGGCGGTCGAGTACGACATCGAGCGCCCCGAGGGGCTCCCGATGGGCGTGACGCTCGAGCCGCCGCGCATCCGGCGCTGCGGGAACCACTGCGACTTCTGTTTCGTCGACGGGAACCCGGACGGCTTGCGCACGCCGCTGTACATCCGCGACGACGACTACCGGCTATCCTTCCGTTACGGGAACTTCGCGACGCTCACGAACTTGAAGCCGTGGGACATGGCGCGGATCGTGGAGTATCGGCTGTCGCCCCTGTACGTCTCCGTGCATGCCACGGACCCCACGATCCGCCGCTGGCTGCTCCGCAACCCTGAGGCGCCCGACATCATCCCACAGCTCGGCTGGTTTGCCGAGCGGGGGATCGCGTTCCACACGCAGGTCGTCCTCGTTCCCGAGGTGAACGACGGAGTCGAGCTCGAGCGCACGCTCGCCGGCCTGTACGGCCTCGGTCCCGCGGTGCTGTCGGTTTCGGTCGTCCCCGTCGCGCTCACCGAATTCTCGAAACGTGGCCTGGTACGCGAGCTGAGACGGACAGAGTGCGGGGCCGCGCTCGCGGCGGTCGACCGGATGGCGACCCGGGCGCTCACCGAACGCGGGGTGCCATGGTGCTACGGAGCCGACGATCTCTACCTCCAAGCGGGAGAGCCGCTGCCGGGCCCCGCGTGGTACGGGGATTTCGAGCAACGCGAAAACGGGGTCGGCTCGGTGCGGTTTCTTCAGACCAGAATCGCGGCGGCCGTCGATTCGCTTCCCGACCTGGCCGGGAAGCGCATCGGGGTCGTGACCGGTAGGGCCATGGGTCCCTTGATGCCGCAGGTGCTGACCGACGTCGCGGCGACGACCGGTGGCCGCTTCGAGCTGGTCGTGGTCGAGAACACCCTGTTCGGGCCCTCGGTCACCACGGCGGGACTCCTCCCTGGGGCGGCGATCGCGCGGGCGCTCACCGATCGGCGGGACCTGGCTTTCGTCCTGCTGCCGGCGGAGGCGGTGAACGACGACCTGGTGTTCGTGGACGACCTGCACGCCCACGATCTCGCGGCGCAGGTACCCATGCCTGTGCACCTGTCGTATGACTTTGCGGACGTACTCACCGAGTGCGGAGTGCGGGGTGCGGAGTGCGGAATTGAGGGTCACACTCCGCACTCCCCATTCCGCACTCCGCACCACGGGGTGGGGAAGGGGGAGGGATGAGCGGCGCCCCCACGGTGGCCATTATCGGCCGCCCCAACGTCGGCAAGTCGACGCTGTTCAATCGCCTCATCGGGGGCCGGGACGCGATCGTGGACGCTCGCCCAGGCGTCACCCGCGATCGGCACTTCGGCGCAGCGGAGTGGAACGGACGGCGGTTTTGGCTCGTGGACACGGGTGGGATGGTGCCGGGCGCCCACGACCAGCTCAACCGCGCGATCCGGACCCAGGTCGAGGCGGCGGTGGCCGCGAGCGATGTCGTGTTGTTCCTCGTAGACGTCGAGGAGGGGGTGCACCCCGCGGATTTGGAGATCGCGCAGTACCTCCGGAAAGCACGCCGTCCGGTGATCCTGGTCGCCAACAAGGCCGACCAGCTGCCCAACGACACGCGGCACCTGGTGTTCTACGAGCTCGGCCTGGGCGATCCGTTCCCCGTGTCCGCCGCGGTCGGGAAGAGCTCGGGTGACCTGCTGGACCGCGTCGTGGAGCTGCTGCCGGCGGCCCCGGAGGCGAGCGAGGAGGCCGAGATCCACGTAGCGGTCGTCGGCCGGCCGAACGTGGGGAAGTCGAGCCTG
>QHTS01000286.1 GCA_003220905.1 Gemmatimonadota bacterium
CGTTGACGCGCTCAAGTCGGGGAAGGGGGATGAGGGGAAGGGGACGCGTGTGCCCCCCGAGGTGATCTTGGATCTGCCGGCGCACCTCTCCGACGCCTACGTGCCGGATGAAGCGGTGAAGCTCGAGCTGTACCGCCGGCTGGCGCGGGCCGAGGCGCCTAGCGAGATTCAAGCGGTGCGCGAGGAATTGCGCGATCGTTTTGGGCCGCTTCCCGACGACGCGCAACGCTTGCTCCTCGTATCCGAGCTCCGCGCACTCGGCGCCCGTGTCGGACTGGAGATGGTCCTGGTGAAGGACGACGAGGCGCGGCTCACGTTTGCGCGGGACGCGAGCCCGCGGCTGGCCGGCCTGACGGCGGCGCTCGACGTGGTGCAGTTCGAGGCCGAGGTCCGGCGGGCGGCGCCGCTCTCCTTGCGACTCCGCCGGCTCGGCGGAGAGCCCATCGGGTCGGGGCTGGTCCGAGCTCTCACCGCGGTTCTCGCGGACGCTCACCCTTAAGGAGTCGGCATGGGACGGCTGGGTCTGATGGTCATAGTGCTCGTGCTGGCGGGGTGTAGCGCCCTGCGGGACGCGTTCTCCGCACACGCGCAGGTCGCCGGCACGGCCGCCGGCCAGACCCTGACGGTCGACCGCCTGGCGCGCGTCGTCGGACACGCTCAGCGCATACCCATCCGACCCGACGTCCTCACCGGCGTCGCGAACGTCTACCTGGACTACGCGGTGTTCGCGACCGAGCTCGGTCGCGGGCGCGACCTGCACGATTCGGCACTGGTGCTCGCCGCACAGTGGCCGGTGGTGGCACAGCTCAAGTGGGAGCGCTATCACGACCGGCTGATCGCGACGCGCGGCAAGCTCACGCCCGTCCAGGCGGATTCGGCGTTCCAGGCCGGCACCGTGCGGCTGTTCCAGCACATCCTCATCCGGATTCCGCAAAGCGCCGTGTCGATGGTGGAGCAGCAAAAGGAGAAGCAGGCCACCGCGGTCCTGATGCAGGCCGCTGCGCAGCGTGGGTTCAACTTCGCGCAACTCGCCCGGCGCTACTCGGAGGACCCGGGAACCAAGACGCGGGGTGGCTATCTGCCGGCCACGCCACGCGGGCAGTTCGTCCCCGCGTTCGACAGCGCCGCGTGGACGCTCCCACCGGGCGCGATGACTGCCGTGGTCCGGACGCCGTTCGGCTTCCACATCATCCGCCGGCCACCGCTCGCCGAGGTGCGGGACTCGTTCCGCGCCGATCTCGAGAACTCGCGCACCGCCCAATTCGACTCCCTGTACCTGGACAGCCTCGCGAAACAGCGGCAGCTCAAGATCGGGTCCGGCGCACCGGCGCTGGTGCGCCAGGCGGTGCCGCAGATCGTGTCCGCCCGAAGCGACACCCGGCCGCTGGCCACGTATCGCGGAGGCACGTTCCAGGTGAAGGACCTGGCGCGGTGGCTGCTGGCGCTCGACCCGAACGACGTGCGCGGGATCTCGACGGCGAGCGACGCCCAGCTGAACCAGTTCCTCAAGGTGCTGGCGCAGCGCGAAATGCTGCTCGTCGAGGTGGACAAGGCCGGCATTCAGCTCAACCCGGGCGACTGGCGACAGCTGCGCGCCGAGCACGATTCGGGCTTGGCGCGTCTCGAGGGCGTGCTCGGGGTGTCGCCCAAGCTGCTCAAGGACTCCGCCGCGACCCCCGCCGCACGGGTGCAGCTGGCCATGGCGCACGTCGACCGGTATGTGGACCAGGCGGTCACCCAGGGCAGCACGCCATTCTTCCCGGTCCCTCCCTTCCTGGCGAGCGCGCTGCGCCAGGGCCAGCCGTGGTCGCTCAACGAGGCGGGAATCGCGCGCGCGGTGGAGAGTGCACAAGCCATCCGGGCCGCGGACACGACGGCGCACGGGGCCCCCCCCACGGGTCTGAAACGGGCGCCTGGCCCGCCGCCGGTCGCGGCGGAGAGCGGCGGTCGCCAGGCGCCGCACTGACATGCGCGCGCTCGTCCTGACCGTCGTCGTGGCGGCGCTCGCCGCCCTCTCCCTCTCGGCGCCGCGCGCGGCGGCGCAGGGTCGGGCGGCGACCGACCGCCCCGTGGACCGCGTCGTGGCGGTGGTCGGCACGAGGCCGATCCTCGCGTCGCAGGTGGAAGAGCAGCTCGTCCTCGCGCAGTCGCAGGGCGTGAAGGTCCCGGAGGACTCTGCGGGGAAGGACGCCGCGCGGCGCCAGATCCTCTCGCAGATGGTGGACGAGGAGCTACTGGTCCAGCAGGCGGAGCGGGACACCACGATCAAGGTGACGGACCAGGAAGTGCAGGACGCGGTCGAGCAGACAGTCCAAAACGTGCGCAAGCAATTCACCTCGATCCCGGAATTCCAGGCGCAGCTGCGAGCGGCCGGGTTCGTGTCCGAGGAGGAATGGCGCCGTTGGCTCGCCGACCAGCAGCGTCGCGCGATCCTGCAGCAGCGGCTGATCGAGGGGCTGAAGCAGAAGGGGAAGCTGCGGCCGATTCCGCCGTCGGACGCCGAGATGCGGGCGTTCTGGGAGTCGAACCGCGCGCAGCAGCCCAAGCGGCCGGCGGCCATCTCGTTCCGCCAGATCGTGATCGTGCCGAAACCGGACTCGGCGGCGAGTGCCCGCGCGCTGCAGCTGGCGGACTCCCTCGTAGTGGCGCTGCGCCAGGGTGGCGGAGCAGGGTTTGCCGACGTCGCGAAGAAGTACTCGGCCGACAGCGTCTCTCGCGAGCAGGGCGGCGCGCTGGGCTGGTTTCGCCGCGGCGTGATGGTCAAGGAGTTCGAGGACGTCGCGTTTCGCTTGAGGCCGGGGGCGATCTCCGAGGTCGTGCGCACCGAGTTCGGCTTCCACATCATCCAGGTGGAGCGCGCGCAGCCGGCGGAAATCCTGGCGCGCCACATCCTGATTCAGCCCGCCATCTCCGCGGCGCAGGTCGCCATCGCCCGGCGGCAAGCCGATTCGGTGCACGACGCGCTCGCCCACGGAACGTCGTTCGACTCGCTAGCGCGTCGCTACGCCGACCCGAGCGAGCCCAAGCTCGCCGATGCCCTCCCCATTTCCCAGCTCCCGCCCGATTACGAAAAGGCCATCGGGCCGGACACCCTCCCCGGGTTGAAGCCAGTGTTTCAGGTCGGCATCGGGACGGCGCGGCCGAGGTTCGTGGTGTTCGAGCTGATGAAGCGCCTTCCCGAAGGCGAGCTGGGGTTCGACGAAGTGAAGGATCGCATCCGGGACGGGCTGGGCCAGCAGCTCGCCATCAAGCACCACCTCGACTTGCTGCGTCGCACCACGTACGTCGACGTCCGTTTCTAGCCGCCGTCCCCGACTCGCGGTCACGCTCGGCGATCCGCGCGGGATCGGGCCGGAGGTGGTGGCGAAGGCTGTCGCGCTTGGTCCCCTCGATGCCGATCTCATCTTTCTCGGGGAGGGTACGGCTCCCCGCTCCCTGCTCCCCGAGGAAGCGGGGCGGATCGCGGGCCAGGAGGTCGAGGCGGCCGTGCGGCTGGCGCGGGAGGGGAAGGTCGACGCCATCGTCACTGGCCCGGTGCACAAGCACGCCCTGCACCTCGCGGGATTCCGCTATCCCGGCCTCACGGAGCTCCTGTCCCATCTCGCGGGCGACGTGGACGTCGCGATGATGCTGGCCGCCGGCCCGCTGCGCGTGGTACTCGTCACGACGCACATCGCCCTCAGGGACGTCCCCGCGCAGGTGACCACCGATCGCGTGGTGCGCTGCGGGCGGGTCACCGAGCGGGCGCTGCGCGACTGGTGGGGCATCGCGGCGCCGCGGCTCGCCGTCTGCGCCCTCAATCCCCATGCAGGCGAGTCCGGCCTGTTCGGCGACGAGGATGCGCGCGTGCTCGAGCCCGCCGCCCGGACGCTCGGCGCCGCGGGGCCGCTGCCGGCGGACACCGTGTTCGTGCGGGCGCTCAAGGGTGAGTTCGACGCCGTGCTCACGCCTTATCACGACGTCGGGATGACGGCCGTGAAGGTCGCGGGATTCGGCACGGGTGTGAACGTGACGCTCGGGTTGCCGTTCCCCCGCGTCGCGCCGGACCACGGGACCGCGCTCGACATCGCCGGCAAGGGGGTGGCCGACCCCGGCTCCATGCGGGCGGCGCTGGAGCTCGGGACCGAGCTGGCGCGACGGGTGCAACGGGCTGACGCGGCGCTACGGCACTAGGCGTCCGCGCCTGGGCCGCGCCGCAGCACCCGCACCGTCCCGACGCGGCGCCCCTCCACCTCGACGATCTCGAACACGGCGCCTTTCACCGCCACCTGATCTCCGGGCCTCGGGAGGCGGCCGATCGCACCGAACAGGAACCCTC
>QHTS01000287.1 GCA_003220905.1 Gemmatimonadota bacterium
GAGGTGCTGCCGCCCAGCACCACCTGGCATGAGACTACCCCGACGAGTGGGCCGGACTGCGGAGGCGGCGTCTTTGGTGTGACAGTCACCTTCATGGACGGGGGCAGCGCCGACCTCATCTGGTTCGGGAATCTCCCGTAGGTGAGGACGGCGCACGGGTAGGTAGATCGAAGGCCCCGGGCTATTTCGCCGGGGCCTTTGCCTTGTAACTTCCGCCTTCATGCACACGGCCCGACGCACCCACTCGTTCACGGAGTCGGTGATCCGCGGAATGACCCGGCTCGCGAGCGAGCACGGCGCCATCAACCTCGCTCAGGGGTTCCCGAACTTTCCCGCCCCCGACGTCCTGAAGGAGGCTGCGGCGCAGGCGATTCGCGACGACGTGAACCAGTACGCCATCACCTGGGGGGCCAAGCGGCTGCGGGACGCGCTCGCCCAGAAGTACGGGGATTGGTACGGGATGACGGTGAACCCGGAGGCCGAGATCACCGTCACCTGCGGCGCCACCGAGGCGATGGCGTCGGCACTGCTCGCGATCGTCGACCCCGGCGATGAAGTGATCGTGTTCGAGCCGTTCTACGAGAACTACGGGCCGGACGCGATCCTGTGCGGCGCGAAGCCGGTGTACGTACCACTCGCGGCGGCCCAGGAGCTCGACCTCGACCGGCTGGCGGCGGCGTTCTCGGCGCGTACCCGCGCGATCATCGTGTGCACCCCGAACAACCCGACGGGCCGGGTGCTGTCCCGGCGCGAGCTCGAAGCGATCGCCGAGCTGTGCCGCCGGCACGAGGCGTACGCGGTGACGGACGAGATCTACGAGCACATCTATTACGAGGGGGAGCACATTCCGATCGCGACGCTCGACGGGATGCGGGAGCGCACCATCACGATCAGCGGCGCGTCCAAGACGTTCAGCGTCACCGGCTGGCGCATCGGCACGATCGTGGCCCCGTCGGACGCGACCGACGCGATCCGCAAGGTGCATGACTTTCTGACCGTGGGAGCCCCGGCGCCGCTCCAGGAGGCCGTCGCCGTCGGGCTCGAGACCCTGGGGGACGACTACTACGAGCGGCTGGCTCACGAGTACCGGGCGCGGCGGGATCTCCTGTGCCGGGCGCTGGCCGACGCCGGGTTCCGCTGTACGCCTCCCCAAGGCGCCTACTATGTGCTGGCGGACTGCTCCGACGTCTCGGAGCTCCCGGACGACGAGTTCTCCTTCTGGCTGACCAAAGAGATCGGCGTGGCACCGGTGCCGGGCTCGAGCTTTTTCAGCCGCCCGGAGCTGGGCCGGCGCCTGGTGCGATTCGCGTTTTGTAAGACGGAAGAGATGCTGGCCGAAGCGGCGCGGCGGCTCGCCCGCGTCAGGCGTCCCGCACACCCGGTACGGGCGTAACCGCGGGCGACAGCGCCGCGGCGGACGCCCCGGTGCCGTCGCGCGGCGTCAGCCGCAGGCCCGCCAGCGTGAAGAGCCACGCACCTAACGGCCCGGTCCAGAATCGCAGCCTCCGCTCGGCCTTCGGATCGGTGCGATGCTCGGTGCGCGCCCGTGCGACGACCGCGGCGAGCAGCGCCGTCGCCGTAGTGACGCCGAACAGTGTGGATACCCCCAGCACGCCCGCCAGCCCCGGCAGCCGTTCCAGCGCCAGAACGATGCCGCCCGCCGCCGCAACGCACACGTAGCACAACCGTCGCAGCGCGCGCTCGAGCCGCGAGGGCCCATCCCCGTAAAGAAACGCCAGCTCTTCGCGCCGGTGCGACAGCTCCGCGCGCAGGGCATCGATGAGCTCCGCCCGCCCATATCCCGCTTTGCGCAGGCGGCGCACGCGCGCGACCATGACCACGAGCGGCACCGCCGCGATGGCAGCGGCCGCCGCCACGATCGCGGCCCGGGCGCGGGGCTCTTCCGGTCCGACCAACCGAAGCGCCAGGAGCGGCAGGGCGACGGCCGCGAACGCTCCGTAGAGCAACGCCGAGGTCGAGAGGTGCCGCGCCTCGGTCACGAAGGCGCGCACGGCCACCGCCGCGCGCCGATCGAGCGCGGCGGCAAGCGCGGCGGCGAGCGCTTCGCCGTTCGGGAAGCGTGCGCCGGGGTCCTTGGCCAGGCAGCGGTCGATCGTCTCGGCAAGACGCGGCGGCACGCCGGGCGCCACCGAGGCGAGCGGGGGCGGCGGATCGCTCACGTGGCGTGCGAGCACCGTCATGTCGTCCGGGCCTACGAACGGCAGCTCGCCCGATAGCGCGAAGAATCCCACCACGCCGAGCGAATACAGGTCGCTCCGCGGGTCCACGCGCTCGCCCAGCACCTGCTCCGGGCTCATGAACTCGGCCGTCCCGACCACCCGCTGGGGCTCCGTCGTGACGCCCGACCCAACACGCGCGATCCCGAAGTCGGAGACCAGAGCGCGGCCGGTCGCCAGGTCGAGCAGGATGTTGTCGGGTTTCACATCACGGTGTACCACGCCGCGGTCGTGAGCGTAGGCCAGCGCCCGAGCCACCTCCTCGAGCAGCCGCGCCGCCGTGTCATACGGCACCGGCCCGCGCTGACGGACCCGCCGCCCGAGCGTGTCGCCGTCGACGTACGCCATCGCGAAGTAGACGAAGTCCGAGACCTCATGCACCGCGAAGATGGGGACGATACCGGGATGCGAGAGCTGGGCGGCAGTGCGCGCTTCGCGCAGGAAGCGCTCCCGCGCGGCCGGCTGCACCGCCCGCTCGGGGGGCAGCAGCTTGATCGCGACGCGGCGGTCCAGGCGCAGCTCGCGGGCGAGATAGACGACCCCCATGCCGCCGCGCCCCAGGCGTCGTTCCAGGACGTAGCGCCCGGCGAGGGCGCGTTGGAGATCCGGTAGCAGCGGGTCGGCCGTCACGGTCACGGGGCCTGTCTACCCCGGGGGGTCTAGACGAGGTTCCGCGCGAAGTGCGCAGTTTGGTCACGAGGCCGTCAACGGCATGCGAACGGTGCGACGGTGACGGCGGGCACAGGGACGCGGGCCTGATACCTCAGCCAAGCTCCCGTTCGATTTCGCGCCGGCCTTCCAGCAGGAGACTGATCTCCGCCGCCACTTCGCGGGCGAGCCCGAGGTCGGTGGTGAGACTTTGTACGCTGCCGGACCCGGCGTGGAGGCGCAGCAGGTTGAGTCGGATGGTCTCGAGCGCTTTGACCGCATCGGCGAGCCGCTGGTGCACCCGGTCCCGCTCCAGCTGGAGGTCGGCTACTATGCGATCGTGCCGGGTGCCGACCGCGGTGGCTTCGCCCCCCTCCCGTCCCTCGTCCCCCTTCCCCCCGAGCGCATCGTTCAGCTCTTCGAGTCGCTGCCGCATCTCCCGCGCGTCGCCTTGCAAGCGGCGCACGATGGTCGGGAGCTCGCGCAGCTGGCGCCGCGTCTCGCGAGGCAGCTGCTCGAACAGCTGCTCCGCGGCGAGCCCGAGCGCGAGCTCCGTGGGGCGATGAGTGGAGGAGGACTGGAGGGCGTCGCGCTTGAGGCCCACCGACGCAAGCTCGAAGAGCCACCGCCCCGC
>QHTS01000288.1 GCA_003220905.1 Gemmatimonadota bacterium
GGGGCGCGCCTCGGTGACGCCGGCGAGGTGCTGAGCCGCCGCCATCGCCGGCGTCGAGCCGACGCTCACTGCCCGCACCGGGAGGCCGGCTTCGCGCAGCCGCCCCGCGAACCCCACCATCACGCTCCGCTCCTGCTCTGCCACCCGGGCGGCTTCGGCCTTGTTCGCAGTGCGGTAGGCGTGACCGGAATGGCTCAAGATGCCGTCGAACACGAGTCCCCGCTCGTTGCCCAACTCGCGCGCGACGCTCAGGGCGTACGGCGAGCCCGGGTCCACGCCCGCCCGGTGGTAGCCGCAGTCAACCTTGAGCCACACGTGCAGCCCCGACCCCGCGAGCGCCTGGGCGGTGCACTGGTCGTCGACGACGACACGCACCGTCGCCCCAGTATCCTCCGCGATGCGACGGGCGTGGGGAACGTGGCTCGGATCGATGGGAAACGCCCAGGTGAGGTCGGTGAACCCGGCGCGCGCGAACACCTCCGCCTCGACCAGCGTCGCCACGGTGAGCCCGCACGCCCCGTGCTCGAGCTGCAGGCGACCGAGCTCCACGCACTTGTGCGTCTTGGCGTGTGGCCGGAGTGCGACGCCGAGTTGCCGAGCCCGCGCGGCCATGTGCTCGACGTTGCGCTCCACCACGTCCAGGTGGAGCAGCAGCGCCGGTGTCTCGAGGTCGTACATCTATCGCACCACGTGGAGCTCCGTCTGCCGTCGCAGGATCCAGCGCATCGCGCCGTCGGCGCCGAGCTCGGCGTCTTCCTCTTGCGCAGACCGCACCGGCTGGTTGCCCCATTCCGGCAGCGGCGTCGTGGCCTGGAGCTCGATCGAGAACCAGCTATTGGGGATCAGGCTCACGTCCCCGCGCCCGGGCACCCCTTCTTGGTGGTCCCACAGACCGACGAGCGGCCCGGCCCCGTGTCCGCGGTCGCCGATCGGGTGGGTGTAGATCGTGCCAGTGATCCCCGCCGCCCGCATCTGCGCGAGCGCGGCGGCGAGCACTTCGTTACCGGTCCGCCCCGGCCGCATCTCGATGAGCAGGATGTCCTGCAGCCGGTTCGAGTTCTTGAGGGCCTGCTTCAAGCCCTCCGGCACGTCCCGCTCACCGGGCCGCAGTACGTAGCCCATGTGCTGCGTGTCGGTGTTCAGCCCCAGCGCGGTTATCCCGAAGTCGCAGTGCAGCACGTCGCCGCGCTGGATCACGACGGCGCCGGAGTCCGATAGATCGACGCCGCGCCGCTGCACGTCCACGTCGGTGTGGAACCAGGTGCCGAACCCGAGGTCGTTCACCCGCTGGCGCATCCACCAGGCGATGTCGTCGGTCGTCGTCCTACCCGGCGTGATGACTTTGTTCGAGAACGCGGTATCGATGGTCCCCCAGACGACCTGCATCAGCCGCCGGTACGCGGGGAGCATCGCCGGCGCCCGGATCTCCTGGTACTCGAGCGGCAGGCTCTCGGCGCGCACGATGCGGGCCCGGTACCGCTCGGGGAGCGCGGCTTGCAGCTGCTCCCATTCGCCCGCCGATAGCCCGTCCGAGAAGGCGTGGGTGGGCGAGATGTCCACGGCGATGGTCTGCGGGTCGCGCTCCTCGATCACCCGGCGCAGGAGATCCCACTGCGCTTGTCCGACCAGCTCGGGGCGGCGGCCGATCGAGGGATCGATCGCGTCCCTCGCGTGGTAGGCCTCGTACAGGCCGCCCTGTGACGTCCCGCCGAGCGCGAGCCGCTCGACCCCACGGTCCGGCCCACGGTCGAAGAAGACGTAGATCGTGCGCCGCCGCGCGAAGAACGAGGTGGCCGAGACCAGCGACCAGAACACGGGGTCCTCGTTGTACTCGCGCATCGGGACGACCCACATGGCGACCCGATACTGGCGCATCAGTCGCGGCAGCACCGAGTCGAGCCGATACCGCAACCACTCCTGCTGGACCGCCGCCTGCTCGCGCAGCGTGCCGAGCGGACGGGTGGGTGACGACGTGAGGCGGGGCGGCCCACCGGACGGGGGTCCCTGCACGATGAGGGTCGAGAGCACCAACGCGGCGAATGTCATGTCGGTTGAGATACCGGAAGAGGTTGGGGTAGCGCGACGCGCCGGGCGACCAGGACGATCAGCAGGATGAGCGCGCCGAAGTTGTACGTGTTCTGGCGAACCGTCCACAGAACCGTGGGGAGGGGGCCGCGGAAATGGCTCAGCATCCCGGATGTGAGCAGCGCGCCCACCGCAAGAGCGGTGAACCAGACTGCGCGTCCCCGCGGTGGTGCGGGCCGACTGAACGTGTCGGTCCACGCCGGGAAAGCGAGGACGTAGTAGTGGAGTCGGTCCAGCGGCGCGAGCAGAACCGCGAGCACCGCGGTCATCCCGACCTGGTACGTCGGCTCGCTCGACGCCCGGACGCGCCACAGCACCGCGGCCACCCCCGCGACGGCGAGCAGATCCAGGATCACGGCCGTTGCCACGTTCCCACCCAGGCGCGCCACGAGCCCGCCGATCGACTGCCCGGCCAGGGCTTGAGTGCTCTGGGCGGTCAGCGCAAGGTGCGCATAGCCGGGCACGATGGCTGCGCCGGCCAATCCGGCCGGGACCACGACAAGAAACGTGAGCCCGACCGCGGCCGTGACGCCCGCCACCAGCG
>QHTS01000046.1 GCA_003220905.1 Gemmatimonadota bacterium
CGCGCCGTACACGGGGTCGTAGCCCTCCGCCACGATCAGCTGCTTCGCCGCCGGCGTCACCTCGAGCCGGAGCTTGCGCTCGGCCACGAGCCGCTCCACCCGCTTGATCTGCAGATCCACGATCTTTGCGATGTCCTGGCTCGAAAGCGGCCGGAAGATGATCACGTCGTCCACCCGGTTCAGGAACTCGGGCCGGAACGTCTGGCGCAACAGCTCGAGCACCTTGGTCTCCACCTGCTCCCAATTCTGCGTGCCCATCTCGAGGATGTACGGCGACCCGATGTTCGAGGTCATGATCAGCACGGTGTTGCGGAAATCGACGGTCCGGCCTTGCGAGTCGGTCAGCCGGCCCTCGTCGAGGATCTGGAGCAGCACATTGAACACGTCGGGGTGTGCCTTCTCGATCTCATCGAACAGCACGACCGCATACGGGCGGCGGCGGATCGCCTCCGTCAGCTGGCCGCCCTCTTCGTAGCCCACGTAGCCGGGGGGAGCCCCGATCATGCGGGCGACGGCGTGCTTCTCCATGTACTCGGACATGTCGAGTCGCACCATGGCCTTCTCGTCGTCGAACAGGAAGTCGGCGAGCGCGCGGGCGGTCTCGGTCTTCCCGACGCCGGTGGGGCCGAGGAAGATGAACGACCCGGTCGGCCGGTTCGGATCCTGCAGGCCGGCGCGCGCCCGGCGCACCGCGTTGGCGACGGCGGCGAGCGCCTCCGGTTGCCCCACCACGCGCCGTTCGAGCTCCGCTTCGAGCCGCGTGAGCCGCTCGCGCTCCGACTCGAGCATCTTCGTGACCGGGATCCCCGTCCACTTGGCGACGATCTCAGCGATGTCTTCCGCGTCGACTTCCTCCTTCAGGTACTTGCCCTTCTTCTGGATCTGGGCCAAGCGCTTTTCCGCCTCGGCGATCTCGCGCTCGAGAGCGGGAATCCGGCCGTAGCTGATCTCAGCAGCCTTCTGCAAGTCGCCGCGACGCGTCGCCTGCTCGGCCTCCGCGCGGAGCTGCTCCAACTGCGCCTTCTTGGACTGGAGCCCGGTGATGGCGTCCTTTTCCGCCTGCCACTGCGCTTTCATGACCTTGGAGCGCTCGCGCAGCTCCGCAAGCTCCTGCTCGACCTTCGCCCGCCGCTCCTTCGAGGCCTTGTCTTTCTCCTTGGCAAGCGCCGCCAGCTCGATCTCGTGCTGGACGGTCTTCCGCTCGACCTCGTCGATCTCCTGCGGCAGCGAGTCGATCTCGATCCGCAGGCGACTCGCAGCCTCGTCCACCAGGTCGATCGCCTTGTCGGGGAGGAAGCGGTCGCCGATGTAGCGATGGGACAGCGTTGCCGCCGCGACCAGCGCGTTGTCCGTGATCCGTACTCCGTGGTGCACCTCGTAGCGCTCCTTGAGGCCCCGGAGGATGGCGATCGTGTCTTCGACCGACGGCTCGCCCACGAACACGGGCTGGAAGCGTCGCTCGAGCGCGGCGTCTTTCTCGATGTGCTTACGATACTCGTCGAGTGTGGTGGCGCCCACCACGTGCAGCTCACCGCGCGCCAACGCCGGCTTGAGCATGTTCGAAGCATCGACCGCCCCTTCGGCGGCGCCGGCGCCGACCAGCGTGTGCAGCTCGTCGATGAAGACGATGAATTTCCCCTCCGCGCTCGTGATCTCCTTGAGCACGGCCTTGAGCCGCTCTTCGAACTCGCCGCGATACTTGGTGCCCGCGATCAGCGCGCCCAAATCGAGCGCCACGAGATGCTTGTTGCGCAGCGACTCGGGCACGTCCCCATTGACGATGCGCTGGGCCAGCCCTTCGACGATCGCCGTCTTGCCGACCCCCGGCTCGCCGATCAGGACGGGGTTGTTCTTGGTGCGCCGCGACAGCACCTGCATCACGCGGCGGATCTCCTCGTCCCGCCCGATCACGGGGTCGATCTTGCCCTTGCGCGCCAGCTCGGTGAGGTCGCGGGTGAAGCGCTCGACCGCCTGATATTTCTGCTCGGGCTCCTGGTCGGTCACACGGTGCGTGCCGCGCACGCCCTGGAGCGCCGCCATGAGGACGCCGCGATCCACACCCGCGGCGGAGAGCAGCTGCTTCGCCGTCGTGCCCTTCTCTTCCACCAGAGCGAGAAGCAGATGCTCGGTCGACACGTAGGCGTCGCCCAGCGCCTTGGCCTCCTCGTCGGCGCGGTCCAGGACACGCGACACCTCGCGCGACAGCGTGGGCTCGGCCGTCGTCCCCGACTGCTTCGGGAAGCGGTCGATCTCGCGCTCCGTCTCGGCGCTGAGCTGCGTGACGTTGAGTCCCGCCTTCTGGAGCAGGGGCACGACGATGCCGTCGTCCTGCGAGAGCAGGGCGAGGAAGAGATGGGCATCGTTGATCACGGGATTGCCGCGCGAGCGCGCTAGGGCGCTCGCCTGCTGCAAGGCCTCGGCGGCCTTAACGGTCAAACGCTCGGGTTTAATCATAGTCGTCTATGGATGGTCGCAGCCCCCGGGGGCAACGTCCGTGCCGAGGAAAAATGCCGTTTTGGCAGAAAGGAAAAAAGACGTAGCACAGAAGCGTAGCACGGGTGCAACGCCTTGGTGCTACGGTTCTTACTTGACGACTATTTTTCTAGTGACTCGCTTGCCGTCAATGACGAGCTGGTAGATGTAGACGCCCGATCTCGCCAGCTGCCCGGTGTTTCCGACGTAACCGTCCCAGTACGCGCTATACGCACACCCCATCGTCGTGGGACAGCTGAGCGCAAGACTATCGAGCGCCTTGCCCGAGCCCCGGAGTATCGGAATGGCTACGAGCTGGGCGAGCACGTTGTAGATCCGCAGGGACACCACCGGTCGGTGACCCTTGAGGAACAACTCCCCGCTGACCTTGAACGGGATCGTGGTCGCCGGGTTAAACGAGCGATTCTGCTGTGGCCCGATCGTGGGAGGCGGGGTCTGCCCCAATGCCCAGCGCGTTCCCCCTTCTATCCCCGCTACCCAAAGCCCGAGCCCCAGCATTGCCCAGGCGTACCGCTTCATCCACCGCTCCTCTTAGCGAACGAGACGTGACCTTGGGACGGCTCTCCTTATGCTGAGTGATACTCGTGCTTCCAGGGCGCTGATCCAAACTACGACCCGCCTTTCCCGGCTGTCAACCTCGCCAGCACCCGGGCGTCGCCCGCGCGGCGGGTCACCCCACGCCGATCGGCCCATTCGAGCAGCGGGATCAAGTACTTGCGCGTGAGCCCGAAACGGTCCCGCAGCGCCGCAGGGGTGGCCGAGCCGAGCTCGACGAGCGCGGCCTCGAGGGCGGCGCGGAACTCGGCGAGGGCACCCGTCGCCGCATAGCGCTCGGCGTCGATCGGCTCCGCGGTGCCGTTGCGGGCGAAGTGCGACAGGAGTGCGCGAACGGGGACGCCGGGAAACTCGCGCTCGAGCTCGGCCACGGTGGGTATCTGCCAGCGAGCATCGGCGAGGCGCCGCGTGATCTTCTCGCCGGCGTCGGTGGCCCGGGCGTCGAGCGCCGGGCGCCAGCTCGGCTGGCGGGCCACGCTGCCCGCCACCTCCAGCTTGCCGCTCTTGACCCCGAACTCCAGCACGGCATCCGTCACGGCGGACGGAGGCGCCGGCGTCCCCACCGCTGCCCGGAGGGCTTGCAGCGACATCCCTGGATCGAGCGGATGCTCCTCGTGGTAACGCCGGACCACCTCCGCCAGCCGACCTGCTTCGGCCACCACCGCCTGCCGGTCGACAACGGTCTCCGCCGACGTTATCACCGTCTCCCCCACCTCCGCGATGACCGCGGTCACACGGCCCGGCGACACCCCGAGCCGCACGGCGAGGCTGTCGATGGCGAGGCCCATGAGCCCCGCCTCGACGGCGAGGACCCCGAGCCGCGCCGCCGGGCCCTGCTCGAGAGCCACGCGGCGCCGCCGCAGGCGGGTGCGCGGTGGGGGGAATGGGTCGAGTACGAGACCTCCACCAATCGTGGTCACCGGCGAGAACGAGCGCAGCACGAACCGGTCTCCACCGCGCGCCACCACGGCAGTCTCGAGCACGAGGCGCGCGAGGCCCCGCTCCCCGGGCGCGATCGCGGGCGTCTGCACCGCGCGGGCCAGGACTTCGGCGGTGCCGAGGTGCACACGCACGCGCGTCCTTGAGGCGACCGGCTTGCGAGCCGTGCGAAGAAGCTCGGCCGCCACGTCGATGAGCTTGGTGGCCTGCCAGCCGGACCCGGTAACGGCGACGTCGCCGCGCGCCAGCTCGCTCCTGTCCACGCCCACGAGGGCCAGCGCAGTGCGCCGCCCTGGCGCCGCCCGTTCGGCTGTCTGGCCATGGACCTCGATTGACCGGACCCGCGCCTCGCGACCCAGCGGGAGGAGCTGGACCGCGTCGCCGACCGCGACACTGCCGCTCCAGGTCGAGCCGGTCACGACGGTTCCGGCCCCTGCCACCGCGAACACGCGATCGATCGGCAGCCGAAACAGGTCGTCGGCGGGGCGCTCGACCAGGTCCCCGGCGACCCGCCGCAAGGCGTCGCGCAGCTCGGCCAGCCCTTCTCCCGTGACCACGGATGTGGCGACGCTCTCCTCCCAGCGCACGCGGCTCGTCGCCAGGCGCGTGCTCACCTCGCTCCGCACCAGATCGAGCCACTCGGAGTCCACCAGGTCGCGCTTGGTGATCACGGGGATGCCCCGCCCCACGCCAAGCAGCTCCACGATCGCCAAGTGCTCCTCCGTCTGCGGCATGATTCCCTCGTCAGCAGCGATCACGAGCAGGGCGACGTCGATGCCGGTCGCGCCGGCCAGCATGTTGCGCACGAACCCTTCATGCCCCGGGACGTCGACGACGCTCGCCTGGATGACGTCGCCCAGCGGGAGAGGCGCGAATCCGAGGTCGATGGTGATGCCCCGCCGCTTCTCCTCCTCCCAGCGGTCGGTATCGACGCCGGTGAGGGCCTTCACCAGGGCCGTCTTGCCGTGGTCGATGTGACCGGCGGTCCCGATTACGAAGCGGCGGACGGGATCGGAGTGCGAGTGGCCGGGGGGGAGGGGGGCACCCACGCGCGACGCTCCCAGAAGTCCAGGGCGGAAAGTAGGCCGGCCTCGGCGAGGTGATAGCGGACAAATCGGGCGACGAGGCGGCGGTGAGCCGCGGCATGCGGCGGATCGAGCGCGGGGAGCTCCACCCGCGGGTCGTTCAGGGCGAGCAGATCGCGGTACGCCTGGGGCGGCAACCGGCTTGGCGGCTGGGGGGGGGGCGAGGGCGCCTGCACGCAGCGCGGGCAGAGCACGCCGCCATCGGCTACGCTGAACCACACCGGCGCGTCGCCCGCCGGCTCGATCGCTGCGGCATCTCGCACGCATGCCGTGAGCGACGGCTCGAAACCGAGCACGGCGACGAGCCGCCACATCGCCCGCACGGCGGTGGCGTCCACTCGTTCGGGGGACGCAGCCTCGAGGGTATCGAGGGCGGCAGTCAGCGTGTCGTAGGCCACGGGGAGGGGTGCCGGGGGCGCCATCTTGAGCATCACCTCGGCGAGCGCCGCGGCGCCGGCGAACCGGCCGACGTCGCCGGCCAGGTCACGCCGCAGGTTCAGGAGATCGAAGGCGCCGAGGGTGTGCAGCTCTCGCGTCTCGCGGAAGTAGAGTTGGGCCACCCCCTCGCTCAGGAGCTCGAGCCCCGCTCCGAACCGGCTCTTCGGTCGCAGGGCGCCCTTGGCGATGGCACTGTGGACGCCCAAGTCCCGCGTGGCGAGCCGCACGACCTTGGACGTCTCGCTGTAGCGATACGTCTGGAGCACCACGGCCGGAGTGGTGACGAGGGACATGGCTAGGGGACGGTCGCCGCTGCGGCGCTGGAGGGGCAGCCACCCACGGTAACGGTCCGACTCGGGTGATAGTCCGGGGGAGGCTCAAGAACGTGTACGACGCAGCCAACGGGATCCATGGCGTAGACGCGACGACGCTCGTCGATCGCGAGCCCGGTGATGACGTCCCCCGCATCGGTGATGGGATCGTCGGGTCCGCGCGTCAGGGCTCGGGTGAGAGTATTCACTTCCAAAATGCCTTTCGTAGCGGAGGCAATAAGGAGCCGTCCCGACGGATGAAAGACAGCCGGACCCGCACCATCGCCCAAGCCGTTGATGACTACGATCTCCTTCCTTGCGCGCGGGTCGACGATGGACAGCTTCCCATCGCCCCCGAATACTCCGCCGTCGACCACGTAGAGGAGGCTATCGCCGCCGAGTGTCATGAAGCGCGCCCCCGTGCCCGACAGCGGAATGGAGTCCTCAAGAGTCCGCGTCGTGGGGTCGACAACGCGGAGGTAACTGGACGGATCTGGACTGCTCGCGCGGTTTGTGTTGAGGACGAAGATCTTCCCGGCAGTTTACACGACGGCGCGCGGCAGGAGACTCACGGGCGTCGTCGCGGAAGTCCCGGTCCGGTAGTTCAGCCTCTCCAGCAGGTTGTCGAGAGCGAGCGGAATCCATGCGATCGAATCGTCCTGGATCGCCGCGCCGCCGGGCGCCGTAGCCACGAATGACCCCGTCACCGCGAACGGCCGTGCGTGCAGGTCCACCACCGCGACGCGGCCGGACGAATCGGAGGTAAGTAGCACAACCGAGCCACCGCCCACAAGGCGCGGGCTCCGCGCGGAGAACGGAAGGTTAACGTCTGACGACGTGAAATCGCTCGCCGAAATCAGCGACAGCACGGAGCCATCGACGCTGGCGACTGCGACGACCTGCCCAGCCGTCGTGCTCTGCTCGAGCGCGTCGCTGCAAGCGGTCGCGAGGGTGAGCGCCAGGAACACGAGTCGTCTCATCGGGAAGTGGTCTCCACAAGATCACAATATACGAAGCGGCCGTCCCGGACCACGACCGGGCCCCGCTGGTGTCGCACCGGCTGGTCGAGACCCGGCCCCGCGTACACGAAGGTGTGAAACTCGCCGTTCTCCCCGCAGGGATCCACCTCTCGTGGAAGGTCGTGCAGCAGGTGGGCGTCGAACTCCCGGCCCGCGAACTCGGCCCCGAGCGCGCCCGCGTCTACGCACACGAGGACGGCGCGGTAGCCCAGCCGGACGAATTCGTGCGCGAGCGCCCGAGTATCGCGCAACCACAACGGAAAGAGTCCCCGCATGCCGATCCGCGCCAGCATCCGCTCCCGATAGGCACGAATGTCCGCCAGAAACAAGTCTCCGAAGACGACGGTGTCGAGGCCCGCGATCCGGGTCCGGAGCGCGGCGAGTGCGGCCTCCATGTTCCCTTCATACTCGTCGTTCGACGCGCCGGGCGAAATGACGACCTCTTCGAGCGGCAGCCTCAACGACTCCGCCTGCCTGCGGAGCAGCGTGCGGCGAACCCCGTGCATGCTGATCCGGTCGTACCCGGCGGTCACGGTGGTGAGGAGCGCCGCCACGCGGTAGCGCCCGTCGCTCTGGATCTCCCGCAACGCGAGCGCGCTGTCCTTGCCGCCGCTCCACGCGACGAGGACGGGCTGGGGGACATCAGTCACCGAACCGATGAGCCCGGCCCTCGAGCGAGACCACGGGGGAGAAATCGGGATGGAGGAGCCCGGCGAGCAACTCCACGCGGGTCGCCCTCACCGTCCCCAACCAAGGCGCCCGCCCACGAGGAACGTACGACCGCGGGCGGGGAAGTTCTTCACATCCTCGTACTTGTGATCGAGCAGGTTCTCGACCCGGCCGGAGACGGCGAAACCGGGCGTGCCACGCCGGGGCCGTAACACGTCGAGCTGCGCGGCGACATCGACGCGGGTGAATGGGGGGAGCGTCACTCGGGGAAACGGGAACGCGGAGAAATCCTGGTCCTGTCGGTCGCCGACGTACGTGAGCGCGAGCGACACGGCGCCGCGCCCGGTCAACCGATACCCCCAGTCGAGGCGCGCCGAGTGCCTCGGCCGGCGGGTCAGCGGCTGCCCGGCCGCGAGCGACGTGCCAGACGACGGATCGTAGCCGGGGTTGTTGATCTGGGTGTGAAGGTACGTGTAGCTCGCGGCCACCGACCCCGGTCCCGCCGGAGCGAACCGTATGCCCACCTCGACGCCGTTCGCGTCGGCGGCCGCCACGTTGTAGTAGTTCGGAGCGCCCGGCGCCACGTTCGGGTTGTAGTCGATCATATCTGCAAAGCGCTGGTCGAAGACCGTAGCCCAGAGGCTCGCCCGGTCCCGAGCCAGCGACTGCTCGAACCCCAACTCCCAGCTGCGGGAGTGCTCGGGCTGTAGGTCGGGGTTGCCGACCGTGTACCCGGTCGAATAGTTCTCCAAGAAACTCGGCTCCCGGAAGCCCGTGCCGGCCGTCGCCCGGAGACGCGTCCCGCCCGCGAGGCGGTACACCGCGCCCAGGCGGTAGGTGACGAACGTGCCGAAGCGTTCATTGTCCTCCAGTCGCACCCCCGTAGTCAGGCCGATTCGGCCGCCGAGGTCGGTCACCGCCTGCGCATAGAAGGCGGCGTTCCAGCGGGCGGAGTCGATCGGCAGCGTGGTGCAGTCGCCGAAAGACGTCTGACAGACGTTGAAGCTGCGCTCACGTTCCTGCTCGACCGCGGTACCCAGCGTCACGACCGCGCCCGACGACAAGTACAGATTCACCCGCAGGTCGGCGCTGGAACGCCGCAGGTCATCAAGATTCTGAAATCGGGAACTATCCGCGGCACTGTCGGGCCGGTCGTCGAACCCGCCGTCGGTTTCGTTGGTGGCGAGGAGCAAGCGTGCTTCGAACCGCCTGGTGAAGTAATGCCCGACGTCCAGCCCGAGGGTCGGTCCGCTCCCGTAGCTGAACTGGTTGTGGTCGAAAGGCCTTCCCGCGCCGTTCGTGGGAAAATGAAATACGTCGTCGCCGTACCGTAGCGTGAGCGTCGCGTCGGTACGGTCGTCCGGCGCGACTCGCGCCAGGCCCGAGAGCAGGATGTTGCGATACCGATTGTTGAACGCATACATCCCGTCGCTCGTGAAGCGCGATATCGAGATCGAGTAACCGGCCGCTTGGGTCCCGCCGGAGGCCTCGGCGTCCCACACCAGCGTGCCGTACGTACCGCCCCGGACGCTCGCTTCGGCGCGGTCTCTCCCCGTTCCGCGCCGTGTAACGATCTGGACGACTCCCGTGACGGCGTCGGAGCCGTACAACACGCTGGCCGGACCGCGCACCACTTCGATCCGCTCGACGTTGTCCGTCGTCAGATTCGCGAAGTCGAACGAACCGCCGGGCTGGTTCACCGGGACGCCATCCACCAACACCTTGACGTAGTTGCTCTGCCCGCCCCGAAGGAACAACGAGGTTTGGCCGCCAAACGAGCCCGTCTGCACGACCGTGGCCCCGGGGACATCCCGCAGCGCCTCGAACACGGTGTGGATCCCCTGCGCGCGAAGCTCCACGCCGCGTAGCACAGTGACGGCGGCGGGCACGGCGGCGGCCGACCTGGGGAAGCGCGTGGCCGTCACGATCACCGGGTTGAGCTCCACCGTGTCGGTCGGTGCCTGGCCCGCGAGCGTGACGGAAAACGCGAGGAGCGGGAGGGCACGCAGGGTGTGTCTCATAGAGCGTCCTTTCGCTGGCGTAGGGGGATCATCTGCGGGCGACCCTCGAACGGCTCGATGGTGACCGGCCAAGAAAACACACGCTCGACCGTCTCCCGCGTCAGCACATCCGCGGGCGCGCCGCGGGCGACGGCCCGGCCCTCGGCGAGGATCAAGGCCTGGTCGGCAAAACGCGCCGCCAGGTTGACATGGTGGGTGATCATGAGCGCGGCGAGCCCGGGCCCGTCCACGAGGGCGCGCACCAGCTCGAACAGCTCCATCTCGTGCCGCAGGTCGAGCGACGCCGTGGGCTCATCGAGGACGAGGAGCTGGGGCTCCTGAGCGAGGGCGCGGGCGAGCCGGACCCGCTGGTACTCACCCCCGGAGAGCGTCCAGAGCCAGCGGTCAGCCAGGTCCACCGCGTCGCAGGCCACCAGCGCCCGCTCGACGGCTGCTCGGTCCGCCGCGCGCACGCCGCCGAACAGCGAGAGGTGTGGGTATCGGCCCAGGAGGACCGTCTCGTGCACCCGCTGCGGGAACAGGTTCTCCTCGCGCTGCGGCACGACGCCCACCACGCGCGCCAGGTCCCGGCGGGACCAGTCGCTCGCCGGGCGACCGAGGATCTCGGCACGACCCTGGACGGGTCGGACGAGGCCGAGCGCCGCCCGCAGCAGTGTCGTCTTGCCGCTGCCATTGGGCCCGAGCAGGGCGTGAAATTCGCCGGCCCGAACCTGCAGCGAGACGGCTTGGAGAGCGTCGCGCGGGGCGCTCGCATACCGGCACGTGAGGTCGCTGACGGTGACGATCAGCTCACGGTCCATCGGCGGAGCAGGAAGGCGAACAGTGGCACGCCCACGAGCGCGGTCACGATGCCCACCGGCAGCTCGCGGGGCGCCACGACGGTGCGCGCCAGCGTGTCGGCCGCGGCCAAGAGGACTCCGCCGGTGAGGAACGCGGTCGGGAACAGCGTGTGGTGGAGCCGGCCCCAGAGGAGGCGACAGACGTGCGGTACGATCAGCCCGACAAAGCCGATCACACCCGCGACGGCGACGGCGGCGGCGGTCAAGAGCGACGCGGACAGGTAGACGAGGCGCTTAAGACGCCGCACGTCCGCGCCGAGGTACTGCGCGGGCTCCTCGCCGAGGGCAAGCAGGTCGAGCGGCCGCGCGGCCGCAACGAGGACGACGAGCGGCAGCGGCGCGTAGACCAACATGACGAGCACCGTGGTCCACGACGCGCCCGAGAATCCGCCCCAGAGCCACAGGAACACGTTGCGCAGCTCCGCCGCTTCGGCGAGGGAGACGAGAGCGGTCGTAATCGCCGCGGCGAAGGCGCCTACGGCCACACCCCCCAGGAGCAGGATCCGCGGGTCCAGCTCGGCCCCACCCATGAGCCCGAGTCGATACACGAGCGCCATCGCACCCACCGCCCCGACGAACGCCGCGAGCGGCAGGGCCCAGGGACCCGGGAGATGGAAGGCGATGGCGACAACGGC
>QHTS01000289.1 GCA_003220905.1 Gemmatimonadota bacterium
GGACGGGAGAGCTGGCGCGAGAGGTGGCCCGCCACGCGCACGCCCGCGATGACCGCGAACGCACCGAGCACGAAGACGACCGCTGCGAAGCCGCCGGCATAGTAGCGCAGGTACGTCTCCGCCCGGCGCGCCAGGGTCACCGAGTTGGAGAGCTGCTCCAGATGCTCCCGGAAGGCGGCCCGCTCCCGCGCCGAGAGGTGGGTCGTGTCCATCCGGTCCACCATGAGGCGCGCCGACGCCGCCATTTCCTCGAGTGCCACCCGCGCTCCCGCCGAGGGCGCCACCGTTCGCACGGCGAGCGCCCAGCCCGCGACGGCCAGGACGGTCGGCACGGCGGTCAGCGCCACCAGAATCACGAAGATCCGCTGGCGGAAGGGGAGGGGCATATTTGTCGGGGCAATCTAGGGCTTTGGTGCCCGTGTGACAATTCGACACAGAGAAAGACAATGCGGAATGCGGAATGCGGAGTGCGGAATGTCAGGGCCACCGTCGGAGCGCGACATCCGGGTTCGACACAGTCTGATCAATTCCGCATTCCGCATTCCGCATTCTCCCGGAGGGCCGATGACATCCCACACGCACTATCTGTGGTTCACCACCAAGGCGCGCCAGGAAATCATCGACATCACTGAGCAGGTCGCCGAGCAGGTCACGCAGAGTGGTGTCGCGGAAGGGCTCGCGCTGGTGAGCGCGATGCACATCACCGCCTCCGTCTTCGTGAACGATCACGAATCGGGACTGTGGGCCGACATCCTCAAGTGGCTCGAAACCACCATCGCCCCGTGGGACCCCAAACGCTACCGGCACAATGAAACGGGGGAGGACAACGCCGCGGCCCACCTGCGGAGCCTCACGATCGGGCACGAGGTGATCGTCCCGATCACGGGCGGTAAGCTCGACCTAGGCCCGTGGCAGCGGGTGTTCTACGGCGAGTGGGACGGGCAGAGGAAGAAGCGCGTGATCATCAAGGTGCTGGGGGAGTGATGACTGCGACCCCGTAGCGGCAGGGATTCACGCGGCAGCTCGCCATCACGGCCTTCACGCGGTAGGACGCCGTCTCCCGCGGTGTCAGTTGCGTGACCGGGGCATTACCGCTCGCGCGGTCGGCCGCAAGGTCATGGCTGCTCAAATCGGACAGCACGAGACCCAGGTTCGAGCAGTCCTCGTCGCAGGTTCCGACGACGACATACGAGATTCTCGCCCGGAGCGTCAGCGTGTACGACTCCGATTCGTCCGTGTTGAGCATGCCGACGTGCGTGGTGAGGGCCTTCCCGATTCCACTTGCACCCAGGGACGCGGCGGCCCGCTCGACCTGCTCGTGCACCTGCCGCTCCCACCGGTCCACCTGTGCGCGCGCCGGAGTCGCCAACAAGACCGCGGGCCAGAACGCGATGACCACAGCTCGAACGTTCATCCGACCTGACGCCGCGCCGCGCTCAGGGCCGCGGCGATGATTGCCGCTCCGGCGAGCAGGATTCCGAGCGCCGCGGCGGCGAGGGGCGCGGCGGCGCCCAGTGGCAGTCGTGGGACGAAGCGTCGTTGCCAGCGCTCGGTCCAGTCGCCGACCGGCATCCTGAGGGCGACCGTGAGGGCCGTCTCGACGGGCTCCGTCGAGTTCCAGAAGCGCAGGAATCGATCGTGACCCACCTCGCGGGCCACATCACCGAGATATCGCGAGCTATACGGGAGGCGCTGCTCGCGCCACCACCACAGATCGGCCTTAAAGAGTCGGGGCAGGGAGTCATCAAACGGGTCGCCTGAGCCGGCGAGCACGGCCGTCCGACAGCTCGCGGCCCGGCCGCCCAGGCAGGCGATCGCTGCGATCGGGTACGCGTAGACGCTCCGCCACTCCCAGCGTTTACTGTCGCGGTTCCTCACCAGCCATGAGTATGCAGGTGGCTCTGGCCGCTTCCGGTCCCAGTCGGGGAAGCGGGCCAGGTCGTAGGTTCGCTTGGTGAGCCAGCGTCGTACCGTCTGGCCCGGTACTCCGTACGCGGCGAAGAAGGCGCACTGTCCGAGGCCGTTCCGCAACCAGTCTTCGACCTGTCGGCTTCGCGCCGGTGGGTTTCCCGCGGTGAGCACGCCCGTCCAGTACCACGGAGAGATCAACGCCACGCAGGTTGCACGGTCGGTCGAATCGGGGAGCAGGTAGCCCCCGTCGCGCGCTGCCTTCGGCGTTTCGCGGGTCGGTGTCGCCCGATTGCGCCAGAAATCCACGACGACCCCGACCGCGACCTTGCTGAGGCCGAGCCCCAGCTGGCGCCACACCGTGTCAAGCGCCGCTCTCACCTGCTGGCGAGCCGATTCTGGGATCGTGTCGGGCGCGTCTATGAGCAGCGCGGCGCCCGGCTGATCGCTGTCACGCCGCCGGACGAGTTCGGGCTCGAGCTGCTGCCGATACTGCGCGAGGCGCAGCGCCAGCTCGGCGGCGCGCCATTGATCGGCGATGCCCTGCGCCCGCAGGCGCGCGGTAGTCGCTTCAGGCCGCCGGTTGCGTGACTTGGGCTCCGGCGTGACCCCGCGGGGTGGGACGTAGCCCAGGGCGATGACGCCGCACGCGACGAGCGTGGCGGCGAGCCACCATCTCAGCTCACGCGCCATCTCGAGCTCCGCAAGCCGCACGCGGCGAAGAGAGCCGTCCAGCCGAGGACGACCCAGACGCCCCGCGCGGGCAAGGTGACGGGCCTGGGGCGAGCGGCGAGGATCTCCGCCCGCCACCTCGAGAGCAGGGAGTCGACGGGGACGCTGGCGGCGCTCACGAGTCGGTCGGCAATCGGCCGGCCCGCGCTCGCCACGAGGCGGTGGTACGCCTCTCTCCCTCCCAGCCGCAATGCGAGGTTCGCCAGTGTCGCACGAGCATCGTAGGTCACGGGCTTGGGGAGCCCCCCCGGCGGCAGCGAGTGCAGCAGCTGGGTACACGCCGAGTCGCTCCCCCTGGCGCACGCTTGCAGCGCCGGCCGCTGGGTCTCGCGATCGAAGTACGAGCCGAACGACTTGAGGACCAATGAGCGACGCTCTGGGGCACTCGGGTACCAGCGAGGCAAGGGATCCGCCGTGTCGACCAGATCGAGCGCGTCGCGGCAGCCGCTCAAGTCTCCCAGGAAGCAGCGGCGGGCAGCCTGCGAGGGCGCTGTCACGAGTTGCACGTACACACCGGCACGCTGCACGTCTGCCTGGATCGGTGGCAGGACCGGGCCGCCCAGCCAGTTCTGCCACCCGGTGTCGGGTCGCCCGATCGGCACGTTTGCCAGGAGCAGCCATGTGAGCGATGCGACGTCTCGATCCCAGGTGATCTCGATGCCGCTCTGAATCGGAGGCCGCTGCACCGTGGTGTCCGGATCGACCGCGACGATGGCGTACGGCCGTTGCTCGAGCTGGTGCGCCTCGGCACCGTACAAGCTGTCGATCACCGGCCAGGCGCGGGCGGCCGCCTCACGCAACGGCAAAGGGGACGGGTTCGTCACGATGGTGAGCGCTCCCACGCGGATTGTATCTCGTCCCGCCAGCGCCCGCACCCGCTCGAGGCTGTCGATCGCGTTCGCGACGGCGTTCGCGCGGCGCCACTCCCGGGCCAGGCTGTCGGCCCGGGCGTGGAGCCGCGCAAGACTCTGTCCGTGGAGCGCTGCCGTCCCTGCGAGGCTGAGCAGCGACAGCCACCAGCAGGTCCTAGACATCGATGAGCATCCAGCGGCCGGTGAAGATCGCGAGCGGCCCCGGCCAGTCGAGGACGATGACCTGCAGCCTGCCGAACAAATCGAGCTCGAGATTCGCGACGCCCGCCAGGATCTGCACGAGAATGATGCTTCCCAGGATCCCGAGAATGATCCCGGCGGTACGTGCCGTGCCGGCGGAGACCGCGAAGAACACGGCGTAGGCGACGAGGACGGCGAGCGCGAAGCGGACGGCGAGCGCCACCGGGTATCCCTGAAGGCCCGGGGGGATCGTGGCGCTCCAAGTGGCGAGCAGCGCGCCGGCCACCACCGCCACGATCGGGGCCGCGAGGAGAGCCGTCCCGGCACCGAAGCGCAGCGCGACGTAGCGCCACCGCGGCACGGGGAGGGAGAGCGCGTGGACGTGGCGCCCACGATGATCGGGGGCCCAGGTGGTAATCGCGACGAGCAAGCCCAGTCCGGCGGCGAGGACCGGGTACAGGACTCCCCAGGACTGCACGGCCTGCAGCAGCTCGCCAGCCGCGAGCGCGCTGCGGTCCCCGCTCGCCGCCCCCTGTAGCGACACGATCGGCAGCGCGAACCCCGCCACGCTACCGAGCGCGACGATGAGCCGGGACCACTTCCATTGACTGTACAGAATCACGCGAAACATGATGGCCTCCTAGCCGCGCGGGCTGCGGAACGTGCGAAGCAGCTCCACGAACCCTTCTTCGAGGTCAAGGTCGATCACGTCGTTGAGCGCAGCCCCGATGGTCTCGAAATACGCGGCCATGCCCGGCTCCCAGTCGCGCACCACCCACGTCTCGGCCCCGCCGTTCGCGTGCTCGCGGGCGAGGAGCATGAACGGCGCACCGGCGGCGGTGGGGGGCGCGCCGGCGACCCGCAGCCGCTTGATACCGTTTTTGAAACGCTCCATCGGGACCTCGGTGACCAGCCGGCCGTTGTCCATGACGCCGATCCAATCGCAGAAGCGCTCGAGCTCGTGGACGAGATGACTGGAGATGAAGACCGTCGCCTGTCGTTGTGAGACGTAGTCGAGCAGGGCGGACAGCACGTCCCGTCGAACCACCGGGTCCAGGCCATCCGTCGGCTCGTCCAGCACGAGCAGGTCGGGCCGCTGCGCCAGGGCCAGGAGCATCATCACTTTGCCCTTCTCTCCTTTGGAGAGCCGCCCAAACGGTTGACGCTCGTCGAGGTCGAACTGGCGCACCAGCCGCTCCGCCCACGGTCGATCCCACGTCGGATAGAACGCGGCTTGAAACGCGAGCGTCTCGCGGACGGTGAGGACAGGATCGAGATGCGGCTGCTCCGGCACGTACCCCACGCGTGCCAGGACGCGCGGCGCGTGGTCGGGGATCGCGTCCCCCAGCACCGTGATGCGGCCTGTCAGCGGGCGCAGCAGCCCCAGCGCCAGCCGGATCGTGGTGGTCTTGCCGGAGCCGTTGGGGCCAAGGAAGCCGTAGATGGCCCCGGGCGGGACGTTCAGGTCGAGCTGCTTGATCTCGAACGTCCTCCCCGCGCGATAGTGCAGCTGTCGGATTTCGATGATGTTGGTCATGCGGTGCCCACTCCGATCTCGTCCGCGATCGCCGCCTGCAGCTCGTGCAGTGACACACCGAGTCGCCCGGCCTCGCTCAACATCTGGCGTACCAGGGCCGACGCCTGCCGCGCGCGCTCGCGCGCGCGGCTTTCGGGCGCGACCTCGCGCACGAACGTTCCTGCGCCCTGCCGCATCTCGAGGAACCCTTCGCTCTCCAGGTCGTGATAGGCCTGCACAACCGTGGCGGGGTTCACGCGCAGCTCTGCGGCGAGGTGCCGCACGGAGGGGAGTGCCGCGCCCGGGCGCAGCTCGCCCGCCGCGATCGCGACCCGCAGGCGGTTCGCGATTTGGGCGTACAGTGGAGTGGGGCTGCGGGGATCGAGTTTGTCGAACACGATATCGCTGTGTGTACTGTTGTTATAGTACAGTGATACAAGCCGCCGGCGCTGTCAACTCGGGGGCTCGCATGCCAGTGGCCCTTACTCCGCAAGTTGTTTATTTTCAAAGACTCTGAACGTTGTGAGGGACGTGGTAGACGAGGCGGCAGATCATCTGGCCGTGCTCTTCGCGCACGCCGCGCGAGAGCATCCTGACCGTGAGTTTTTGGTGTTCGGGTCGCGCCGGATGACCTACGCGCAGGTCGAACGGGATGCGGTCGCGCTGGGCGAGGCGCTGGCGGGCCTCGGCGTCCAGCCGGGGGATCGGCTGGCCGTGGATCTGCCGAACTGGCCGGAATGGGTCGTCACCTTGCTCGCTGCGGCGTATCGCGGCGTCGTGCTGGTGCCCCTCGACCCCTCACTCACCGCACACGAGCTCAAATACCAGCTGCGGCATGCCGAAGTGCGGGCGGCCGTCGTGGCCGAAACGTACGAGGGGTCGGATTTCGTCGAGCTGTACGACGGGATCCTCCCCGACTTGCCGGAGCTGCGCGCGCTGATTCTCGTGGGTGCGACCGATCGCTGGTTGGACGACCGCGTCTATCGCTACGCGGACCTGGTATCGAAGCGTCCGGCGACGCCGGGAGCGATCGCACCGGGCGACCCGGCCACCCAGCCGCTCGCCATTCTGTACACCTCGGGGACGATGGGGAAGCCCAAGGGCGTGGTGCTGTCGCACGCGAACATCAGCCTGACGGCGCGCGCCTCCGGCCAGGCACTCGGTCATACCGGCGAAGACCGCGTGCTCGGCGCAGTGCCCGTGTTCACCATCTTCGGGATGCATGTCGTGGCCGTCACGATCACCGCCGGGGCGACGCTGGTGCTGCAAGAGCGGTTCGACGCCGCCGGCGCGCTGGCGTTGATCCGGCGTGAGCGTGTGACGGTCGTGCACGGCGTCCCCACGATGTTCGAGCTCCTCATGCGCGATCCCTCGTTTGAGGAGTCCAAGCCGACCACCTGCCGCTCGGGGCTCGTCGCGGGAAGCCCGGTCTCCCCCGATCTGGCCCGCCGCATTCGGCAGTGGTGCGACGTCCAGATCGCCTACGGGCTCACCGAAACGGGGCCCACGGTGACGGTCACCCGGTTCGGGGATTCGCCCGAGCGGCGGACGCACACGGTCGGCCAGGCCATCCCGGGCGTGACGCTGAAAGTCGTCGATTTGAAGAGCGGCGTCCTGCACGGGCCCGAGGCGGTGGGCGAGCTGGTGGTGAAAGGACCGAACGTGATGCTGGGCTATTACCGGATGCCCGGCGAGACGTCGCGGTCGCTCACCGCCGAGGGATTCTTGATGACGGGCGACCTCGCGATCCTGGACGAGGACGGCTACGTCAAGGTCGTGGGTCGCCGCGCCGAGGTGATCATCCGCGGCGGCTACAAGATCTATCCACGCGAGCTGGAGGACCTCCTCCGCACGCACCCTGCCGTGGGCGACGCTTGCGTCGTCGGCATCCCCAACGAAACGCTCGGGGAGCTGATCTGCGCGTGCGTCGTGCCTACGGAGGGGTCCATCGTGACGGGCGACGAGCTCAAGGACTTCTGCCGTGACGCCGTTGCCGACCACAAAGTGCCCGACCTGGTGCGCTTCTTCGACACCTTCCCGCTGACCGGAAGCGGGAAGGTGAAGCGACGGGAGCTCGCGCAGGTCGTCGGCCTGGAACTGAGCGCAACCACATGACGCAACCGCCGCAAGCCCACTTGCCACGAACGGTTCACCACGAACCCCCCGCCCACGCGCCCAACGCGGCGCTGATGATCGACTTCGACAACGTGACGATGGGGATCCGCTCGGATCTCCAGTCCGAGCTGCGACGCCTGCTGCAGTCGGACATCATCAAGGGGAAGGTGGCCGTCCAGCGCGCCTACGCCGATTGGCGCCGCTACCCTCAATACATCGTCCCGCTCGCGGAATCCTCGATCGACATGATCTGGGCGCCGGCGTACGGGTCGAACAAGAAGAACGCGACGGACATCCGCCTCGCCGTCGACGCCCTCGAGCTCGTCTTCACGCGGCCCGAGATCGGCACGTTCATCCTGCTGTCGGGAGATTCCGATTTTTCCTCCCTCGTGCTGAAGCTCAAGGAGTACGGCAAATACGTCATCGGCGTGGGGATCCGCGAGTCGTCGAGCGACCTGCTGATCCAGAACTGCGACGAGTACTACTCCTACAACGAACTGGCCGGTCTCACGAAAGAGAGCGACGTCACGCACGAGCGGCACGATCCCTGGGAGCTCGTGATCGAGGCCGTGAAGCAGATGACCGCGCATAGCGACGTGATGCGGTCCGACCGCCTCAAGCAGGTCATGCAGGAGATCGATCCGGCGTTCAACGAGAAGGACCTGGGGTTCTCACGCTTCTCGAAGTTCGTGGTAGAGGCGGCGCACAAGGGCCTCATCGCTCTCACCAAGCTCGACAACGGCCAGTACGAGATCGGGCTGGGCGCCGGCGTGCCGGGAGCCGCGGCTCAGCCATCGGGGATGGGGTCCTTCGACCGACCCCGTGAGCGCGAGCGCAGCGAAGGCCGTGGTCGCGGCCGCCGCGGTCGCGGAGGGAGCCAGGAGGGGCGCGAGGGCCGCGAGGGCCGCGAGGAGCGGGTGCCGGAAGAGCCGCCCGCTCCCCCGGCGGTCGCCGCTCGAGAGGAGCGCCGCAGCGCCTTCTCCCTCGACGGCGCCTTTGGCCTCATCAAACAGGCGATCGGCCGGTTGGGCGGGGAGTCGCGCCCCGTGAGCGCCCAGGAGCTCGGCGAAGCCATGGCCGAGATCAAGGGTGACGACGAGCCTGTCGAGCCGGCCCAGGTGCAGAAGCTCCTGCGCCAGGCCCACGACCGCGAGCTGATCGACCTCGCCAAAGAGGGCGACGGAGCGTACACCGTCAAGCTGCGGGACGCGACCCCGTCTGCAGACACACCGCAGGCCGAGCCCGCGGCCGTCACCGATGCCGACGAAGCGCTCGATCCTCCGATGCCGGAGTCCTCTGCCCCGCCATCGATGCGGTCGGCGAACGTG
>QHTS01000290.1 GCA_003220905.1 Gemmatimonadota bacterium
CGCCAAGCGCTTCCTCGCGGAGGTGCACAAACAAGTGGAGCCGGGCCACGAGCTCCGGGGGGCGTACTAGCCCGCCACCTTCGCGCCGTACCCCGCCTTCGCGACCGCCGCAATGAGCTGGTCCGTCGTCGCGGCGTCGTCGTTGAAATCCACTTCCGCTTCGCCGGCCGAGAGGTCGACGACGGCGGAGTACACCCCGCTCGCTCCCAGCAGCGCCTTCTCGACTTTCATCTGGCAGTGCCCGCACGTCATCCCCGTCACCCGCAGCTTCAACGTCGCCATACGGCCTCCTGCATGACCCAGGGGCATGGCCCCGGCGTTAGACGCCCACTACAATTTACGTCATGCCATCGCGCGCCGCATCGAGCACGCAGTCGCCGCCCATCCCGGCGGGCCTCACCCGCGCCCAGCTGCTCGAAATCTATCGGTACCTGCGGCTCACCCGGACCCTGGAGGAGCGGCTCACCGCCCTCTATCGCCAGAGCAAGGTGATCGGCGGCTTGTTCCGCTCCCTCGGTCAGGAGGGGGAGTCGGTCGGGTCAGCGTACGCCCTCGCCCGGGGGCCCGACCCGGACATCCTGTCGCCCCTGATCCGCAACTTGGGCTCGATGCTCGTCATGGGCGCCGAGCCGATCGCGATCCTGCGCCAGTACATGGCCAAGGCGGAGGGCCCCACGCGCGGGCGCGAGCTGAACGTCCACTTCAACGATCTCGAGAAGGGTTACCTCGGCCAAATCTCGCATCTCGGCGACATGGTCCCGGTGATGGCAGGGATCGCGCTGAGTTTCAAGCTACGGGGCGAGCCGCGGGTGGGGCTGGTCTATGTCGGCGACGGCGCGACCTCGACCGGCACGTTCCACGAGGGCCTCAACTTCGCCGCCGTGCAGAAGGTTCCGCTCGTCGTGATCGCGGAATACAACCGCTGGGCCTACTCGACGCCTCCCGAGAAGCAGTTCGCGGTCAAGGACCTGGTGGAGAAGGCGAAGGGCTACGGTATCCCCGCCGTCACCGTGGACGGGAACGACGTGCTCGCGGTATACGAAGCGACCAAGCTCGCGGTCGAGCGGGCCCGGCGCGGTCATGGGGTGCAGTTCGTCGAGGTCAAGACGTACCGCCGCAAGGGTCACGCCGAGCATGACGACCAGCACTACGTGCCCAAGGATGAGCTCGACTGGTGGGCCAAGGAGAACGACCCGGTCGACCGCTACGTGAAACAGCTTGGAGATCGATCAGGCGACCGATGCCTGCATCGACGAGCCGCTGCCGCCGGGGGAATCTGCGCTGGGCGGTGTGTACGCCGACCCGCCGGCGGTACCGCGACACTGGTACCGGAGCCTCTGATGGCCGACGTCACCTATCTCGAAGCCCTGCGCCAGGGGTTGTGGGAAGAGATGGAGCGCGATCCCAGCGTTTTCATCTTGGGCGAGGACGTGGGGGCGTACGGCGGCGCATTCAAGGTCACCGAGGGCTTCGCCAAGAAGTTCGGCGAGGCGCGCGTCATCGACACGCCGATCTCGGAGGCGGCGATCGTCGGCGCGGCGGCCGGGGCGGCCCACATGGGCATGCGCCCCGTGGCGGAGATGCAGTTCATCGACTTCATCTCCTGCGCCTACGACATGCTCACCAACTACGTCGCCACCGCGCGCTACCGCGCCGGTCTCGCCACCCCGATCGTGGTGCGAGGCCCCTGCGGCGGCTACGTGCGCGGTGGCCCGTTCCATTCGCAGAACCCGGAAGCGGCCTTCTTTCACACTCCGGGCCTGAAGATCGTGTATCCCGCCACCGCGCGGGACGCGAAGGGCCTGATCAAGGCCTCCATCCGGGACGAGGACCCGGTGATCTACCTCGAGCACAAGTGGCTGTACCGCCGCATTAAGCACGCCGAGCATGACGACCAGCACTACGTGCCCAAGGATGAGCTCGACTGGTGGGCCAAGGAGAACGACCCGGTCGACCGCTATGTGAAACAGCTGGTGCAGCACGAGTGGGTCGAGGAGCGCGAGCTGAAGGCGATCGACGACCGGGTGAAGGTGGAGATCGATCAGGCGACCGATGCCTGCATCGACGAGCCGCTGCCGCCGGGGGAATCTGCGCTGGGCGGTGTGTACGCCGACCCGCCGGCGGTACCGCGACACTGGTACCGGAGCCTCTGATGGCCGACGTCACCTATCTCGAAGCCCTGCGCCAGGGGTTGTGGGAAGAGATGGAGCGCGATCCCAGCGTTTTCATCTTGGGCGAGGACGTGGGGGCGTACGGCGGCGCATTCAAGGTCACCGAGGGCTTCGCCAAGAAGTTCGGCGAGGCGCGCGTCATCGACACGCCGATCTCGGAGGCGGCGATCGTCGGCGCGGCGGCCGGGGCGGCCCACATGGGCATGCGCCCCGTGGCGGAGATGCAGTTCATCGACTTCATCTCCTGCGCCTACGACATGCTCACCAACTACGTCGCCACCGCGCGCTACCGCGCCGGTCTCGCCACCCCGATCGTGGTGCGAGGCCCCTGCGGCGGCTACGTGCGCGGTGGCCCGTTCCATTCGCAGAACCCGGAAGCGGCCTTCTTTCACACTCCGGGCCTGAAGATCGTGTATCCCGCCACCGCGCGGGACGCGAAGGGCCTGATCAAGGCCTCCATCCGGGACGAGGACCCGGTGATCTACCTCGAGCACAAGTGGCTGTACCGCCGCATTAAGGAAGCGCTTCCGGAGAAGGAGGAGATCCTCACCCCGATCGGCGAGGCGCGGCTCGCCCGCGAGGGGAAGGATCTGTCCATCGTCACCTACGGGGCCACGGTGTGGAAGTCGCTCGAGGCGGCCGAGCAGCTGGCGAAGGACGACGGCCTCTCGGTCGAGGTGCTCGACCTGCGGACGCTGTTGCCGATGGACGACGCCGCGATCATGCGGACGGTGCAGAAGACCAACAAGGTGCTCATCGTGCACGAGGACACGCGGACTGGTGGCCTGGCCGGCGAGATCGCCGCGCGCATCAACGAGCAGGCGTTCGCATGGCTCGACGGCCCCATCATGCGAGTGACCGCGCACGACGTACCGCTGCCCTATGCGCCGACGCTGGAAGATTTCGTGCTGCCGCAGACGGACGATATCGTGAAGGCTGCGAGATGGCTCGCGGCGTATTGAGGAGAGGTCATGGCGCGCGTTGACGTGTTGATGCCGCAGATGGGCGAGTCCATCGCCGAGGGAACCTTGAGTAAGTGGCTCAAGAAGCTGGGCGACGAGGTCAAGCGGGACGAGCCGCTGTTCGAGATCTCGACCGACAAAGTGGACGCCGAGATCCCGGCCCCGTCGGCGGGAGTCCTGGCGGAGATCAAAGTGCAGGAAGGTCAGACGGTGCCGGTGCAGACCCTCGTGGCGGTGATTGAGACCGAAAAGGGCGCCGCAGCGACGGCGGCTTCGCCCGCGGTGCCCCCGGTCGCAGCAGCCCAGCGGGCACCCGCTGCTCCCGGGGGCACCGCGGTCTCGCCGCCGTCAACCTCCCCCATCCTCCCCCGTCCTTCTCCGTCCTCCCCCGTTCCCCCGAAGGGGGACGGGGGCGGTGGGACCGCCGAGGAGCGACTGCGCCGCAAGTCCACTCCCCTGGTCCGCAAGATCGCCGCCGAGCATCAGGTCGACATCTCGACTATTCCGGGCACGGGCTTCGCGGGTCGCGTGACGAAGCAGGACATTCTCGGCTTCATCGAGCGCGGCGCGCCGGCGCCCACTGCTCCCGGCTCCCGGCTCCCGACTCC
Organism: Gemmatimonadota bacterium; assembly: GCA_003220905.1. Classification (GTDB taxonomy): domain Bacteria; phylum Gemmatimonadota; class Gemmatimonadetes; order Gemmatimonadales; family GWC2-71-9; genus AG41. Next base: position 3,742 of record QHTS01000290.1, read on the forward strand.
CGCGCCTACCGGGCCCGTCCAGCATCCCGTCGTCGAGCCCTGGCCCGGAGATCGGGTCGAGCCGTTCTCGAAGATCCGCAAGATCACCGCGGATCATATGATCATGTCGCGCCGCACCTCGGCGCACGTGACGAGCTTCTTCGAGGTCGACTACAGCCGCGTGGCCGAGCTTCGCCGCAAGCACAAGGCCGCGTACGCGGAGCGCGGCGTGAATCTCACGTACCTCGCGTTCATCGTGCAGACCTGCGCCGAGAATCTGCGGACACACCCCGTGGTCAACGCCGCAGTCTCGGGCGACAACATCATCTACCGTCGCGATGTGAACATCGGGATCGCGGTGGCGCTCGACTGGGGGCTCATCGTGCCGGTCGTGAAGCGCGCCGACGAGCTGTCGCTCGGCGGCCTGGCCCGCGCGATCAATGACCTGGGCGAGCGCGCGCGGACCAAGAAGCTGTTACCCGACGAGATCCAGCGCGGCACCTTCACCATCACGAACCCGGGCGTGTTCGGGTCGTACGCGGGAGCACCGATCATCAACCAGCCGCAAGTGGCGATCCTCGGCGTGGGCGCGATCGAGAAGCGTCCCAAGGTGGTGACGCTGCCGGACGGCACCGACACGATCGCGATCCGCACCATGGGCCTGCTGTCGATGTCCTACGATCACCGCGTCGTGGACGGCGCCGACGCGGACCGATTCCTCGCCGACGTGAAACGCGCGCTCGAGGACTTCCCCGAGGGAGCGATCTAGCCATGCCCAAGGTGCTCACCGCGGCGCGGGTGCGCGTGCCCCCGACCAACGAGGCCGACTACCTCGCCACCCTGCGGGAATTGTGTCAGTTCGCCGACGCACGTGGCCAGCGGATCTGGCTGTTCCGCAACGCCAAGGACCCGCAGCTCTTCACGGAGTTCTCCGAAAGCCAGACCGAAATGTCACACCGGGCCCAGGCGTCGCGGCTGCCCGAAGAGATCAAGCTCGAGAAACGGCTGCAGAGCCTCGGGACCTACGCACCGGACGCGTGGGAGCTGTGGACCGAGGTTTCCCTCGCCACTCCCGCCGAGGCGTAAGGGAGCGCGATGGCGGGGCGAACGATCGTCGTGGACGGGGAGACCTGGGAGGTGGCCCCGACGGGGCGCGTGACAGTGTACGACCGCGACCAGTTCGGCGTGGTGTTCGAGCAGGGGACCGGCCCCGAACGCCGCCGTCGCTTCACGCGCTACGCGCCCGTGGGCAGCCGCAGTCCCGACGCCGCGCTCGCCGAGCTCTCCGAGCGGGAGCTGGTGGAGCTGTTCCGGCAGTCGCAGCCGGCCTGGACCGCGCCGGAGGGTGCCTACGGCGCGCGTTGACCTGCATTGCCATTCGACCGCGTCGGACGGGGAATACCCTCCGGCCGAAGTCGCGCGCCGGGCGCACGCGGCCGGCCTGGCCGCGATCGCCCTGACCGACCATGACACGACCAGCGGCGTTCCCGAAGCGACCCGCGCGGGTGAGGCGCTCGCGGTGCGCGTCGTGTCCGGTTGCGAGTTCAGCGTGAAGGCGCCCTGGGGCGAGCTGCACCTGCTCGGCTACTTTCTGCCGCCGGG
>QHTS01000291.1 GCA_003220905.1 Gemmatimonadota bacterium
GACCATCGCACCGTCGGACGCGGTGCCCTCCGGCAGGACGGCCAGCGCTGACTGCTGCGTGCCGAGCGGGCTCTGCACCCAGGCCCCGTAGGCCTGGCCACTGACCGACTGCGCCTGCGCGACCGGAGCGAGCAGGGCGGCGCAGCCGATGAAGAGCGTTAGTGTCGCGAGTCTCATTGTTCAACCCATCCTTTCAATCAAGACTGTCCTAGTGGGCCTGGATGTTGCCGCCGGTCAGCGGTTGGTCGCCGGTCGTGCTGCCAACGCCGCTGACACTCACACCAAACGTGTCCGGGCCTCTGCCGGGGCTGCTGCCAGGCTCGCCGTTGTCGCACGTCTTCACGGAGAAGGTGTGGTTGTAATCCCACGAACCGTTTCTGCCCTTAACGCGGGCCGTGCCCGAGAACTCGGCGCACTGCCCGCCCGGGAAATCTGGGTTCGCGTACGACGCGAAGGTCCGGATCGAGGTGCTGTGCACCAAGGTTTGCGTCGGGTGGCTCACCACCTGCAGCTGGCCCTTGATCTGACCGTCGGTCGCGCAGAAGTCCTTCGCGTGGACGTTGAACCCGAAGGTAGTCTTTCCGACTTGCGGATTCGGATCATCGATCCGGCCGCCGCCGGTGAATTTCTGAGCGGCGTAGCACCCGAACCAAAACGATGGGCGCGACACCTTCAGACTCGCTGGCGTATCGGGCCGGTCGCAGCCCCACGCGAACAGCGCGGCGGCCGCGAGGCCCGGAACGAAACTACGCGTGATATGTCTGCACATGCTTCGCCTCCTCGCAGCGTGGTCAGTACATCGGCTGCGGAGACGCGATTGCAAGACAAATGCCAGTCGCGACGCTTCGACAATGGCTTGTGGAATCAAGAGTTACGCGCGCTGTTGCCCGGGTGCAGCGGGGCGCGCGCTTGACGTGTGAGGCGGAATCCGTGGCGCCGGCACTAGAACATGCGCGCCACACGCGCGGTGGCCGAAGTCGCAGGCCTGCAACACGCTGCGAAGCGCCGCGGGGAGCGGCGTGCGGTCCGCTCCCCGCTGGGCGCTGCATCGACCATTCGCACACCTCCTCGGTTACGCACGCTTCAGAAGTCGTTTGCGCGGTCCCTTCAATCCGCGCCCAGCGGTTGCGGGATGGCGACCGCTCGTCGCGCCGCCGGCGTCGCCGCCGCGCCGTCCACGTCGAACCGCTCTCCGTCGCACACCACACGCGCGATCCGCTCGGCGGCCTGGCCGTCCCACCGCTCGAGGACCGGGCGGGCCGGCGAGCGCCGCGCGAGGCCGCGCTCGGCCGCCGCGAGGATGGCGTCGCGCTGCGCCTGCACCAGGCGGTTGGTGCCGTGGGTGCACGTGATCGGGCGCTCGGTATTCGGTCGCACCGTGAGGCACGGCACGCCAAGGAATGACGTCTCCTCCTGAAGTCCGCCCGAGTCGGTGACGACGAGGCCCGCCTTCGCGACCAGGCTGAGCATGTCCAGATAGCCGAGAGGGTCGAGCAGCCGCAGTCCCCGGTCAGTCGGCGGCCGCAGCCGCAGCTCCTTGATGCGCGCGCGCGTGCGCGGCGAGCAGCCGCGGTCCCCGCTCCGACCACGGCCGCACCCGCAGTTCCTCGATGCGCGCACGGGTGCGCGGGTGCACGGGAAAGAGCACGGCGATGCGGTCCGCGAGCCGGGTCAGCGCCTCGAGGAGCTCCCGCAGCACGGTGGGGTCGTCCACGTTGGCCGGCCGATGCAGCGTCACCACCGCGTAGGGACGCCCGCGCACGTCGAAGCGCGCGGGCGCATCGACCGCCAGCGCCTGCGGTAGGGCCCAACACAGCGTGTCGATCATCACATTGCCGACGAAGTGCATGCGGTCGACGGCGATGCCCTCGGCCTCGAGGTTCTCGGCCGCGTCACGGGACGGCAGGAACAGCAGATCCGACAGCCGGTCCGTGACCACCCGGTTGATTTCCTCGGGCATGGTCCAGTCGCGGCTGCGGAGACCGGCCTCGACATGACCGACGCGCACCTGGAGCTTTGCGGCCACGAGCGCGGCGGCGACGGTGGAGTTCACGTCGCCGTACGTCAGCACGAGGTCGGGCCGGAGCTCGACGATCACCGGCTCGAGGCGTTGCATCACGGCCGCCGTTTGCTGGGCGTGCGACCCCGACCCCACGCCGAGGTCGTGGTCGGGCGCCGGGATCCACAGCTGCTCGAAAAAGGCGTCCGACATTTCCGGATCGTAGTGCTGGCCGGTGTGGACGATCACATGCTCGACCCCGCGCTTCACAAGCTCGCGGTCGACGGGGGCGAGCTTCATGAAGTTCGGGCGGGCGCCGACGACGGAGAGGACGCGCATCGCCTCAACGGGTCAGTTGCCTGATGCCCAGGATCGCGATCGGGATCGACACGAGGATCCCTACGATCCGGACGGTACGTTCGGTATCATTGCGACGCGGCACCACGATGCGATCGCCCGTGCGCAGTCCCATCACATCTATCGTCAGGCCGCGCGTAAACGCGTCTTGGAAACCGGTTCCCACGTAGAGACCCTTACCGTCTCGCTCAATCTTCGCGCCGGTGAAGTTTGCATCCTTCGTGGGACCACCGGCCGCCATCAGTGCGTCGGAGACCACGGCGCCGGAGAAGACGGTGTAAAACCCGGGATGCTCCACTTCACCGAGCACGCCGAGACGCACCATCACCTTCGCGTGCACGACAGGGTTCTTCACGTAGCGCCCGAGCTGCTGGCTGAGATACGGCTCCACGTCGGCACGCCGCACGCCGCTGAGCGGGATTGCCCCGATCACGGGCAGCGTCAGCGCGGGACCCGGCCCCACGCTGAACGCGCGGGTGAATTGAGTATCCCCCTCCACCTCGAGGAGGATCTGGTCGCCTACTTCGAACCCACCTTGGGGAGCCTCCTTGGCGGTCTGGCCCGCGAGCGGGGTTGCGCAGAGCAGCAGCGCCACAAGGCGCACAACCATTCTCTCGATCATGGTGTCATTCGACCGTCACGCTTTTCGCCAGGTTGCGCGGCCGATCCACGTCGCAGCCGCGCAACACGGCGATGTGATACGCCAAGAGCTGGAGCGGAATCACCGTCAGCACCGGCGCGAGCAGGGGTGGACTCGCCGGCACGGCGACTTGATAATCCGCGAGATGGCGGAGATCGCCGTTGCCCTCGCTCGTGATCGCGATAATACGGCCCCCCCGGGCTTTCACTTCCTGCATGTTCGAAACGACCTTCGGGTAGACGGCATCCTTGGGCGCCAGGCAGACGACCGGCATGTTCTCGTCGATCAGGGCGATGGGCCCGTGCTTCATCTCGGCGGCCGGGTAGCCCTCGGCATGGATGTAGGAGATTTCCTTTAGCTTGAGCGCGCCCTCGAGCGCCACGGGGAAATTGACGCCGCGCCCCAGGTAGAGCGCGTTGGGGGCGTCCGCGTAGCGCTCGGCGAGCGCCCGCACCTGCGGCTCGACCGCGAGCGCGCGCTCCACCAGCTCCGGGAGCTGGACCAGCTGCGAGACCAGCCGACGCCCGTCTTCCGCCGACAGGCCCCGCTGGCGCCCGAGGTACAACCCGAGCAGCAACAACGC
>QHTS01000294.1 GCA_003220905.1 Gemmatimonadota bacterium
GAGCAGCGCGCCGGATGGCTTCGCGGTGCCGATGTCGAGCCCCCGATACACTTGACGGGCATCGGCGGAAACGACGGTGACGGGCTCGCACTCGGCCCACGCGGCAACGACCGCCGTCTTGGCGACCGCCGTGGGGCCGACGAGGACCGGGGTCAATGGGAGTGACGTCACCGATGAGAGGCCAACGACCCTTCCTTGAAATTCCGCATTCCGCATTCCGCACTCCGCATCTCAGGCTCTCCCAAACCGGCGTTCCAGCTCATCCTTCGGTAGCTGAACGACCGTCGGTCGTCCGTGGACGTCGTGCGCCGGGAGCGTCGCCGTGAGGAGCCGGGCCACGAGTTCGCGCATCTCGTCGGGCTCGAGGTGCTGGCCCGCCTTGATGGCGGCGCGGCAGGCGTACGTCGCCGCGAACCGCTCCAACCGGTTGGCGAGCGCCCCGAACCGCCCGCCCGCGAGATCGGCGACCAGCTCGCCGAAGCAGCGCGCCGCGTCGAAGCGTGGATGCGGATTCGGCGCCGTGTGCACCACCACCGCACGCCCCGAGAACGGCTCCACCTCGTAGCCTACGCGACGGAGCAGCTCGCGGTGGGCGTCGATCGCCTCGAGCTCGGGCGCCGTGAGCTCGAGCGTCAGCGGCAAGAGCAGCCGCTGCGCGGACGCCCCGTCGCCCGTGAGCTGGCGCATCGCCCGCTCGTACAGCACCCGTTCGTGCGCAGAGTGCTGGTCCACGATCGCGACGCCGGAGTCGGTCTGGAACACGATGTAGGTGTCGAAGACCTGGAGCAGAGACGGGGTGCGGGGCTCGGGGCTGGGGGCTTGGGAGTCCCCCGCGAACATCTCGAGCGGCACGGCGGAGCCCCCCACCACACCCCAAGCCCCGAGCCCCGAATCCCCAGCCCCGAGGGGAGCGGCGGCGGCGAGGGGACCCAACGCCGCCCGCACCGCCTCTTCCACGACCTTCTCGACGAAGAACTTGTCACGGAAGCGGACCTCGAGCTTGGACGGGTGGACGTTCACGTCCACCGCGTCCCCTGGGAGCTCCAGAAACAGGATGAGCGAGGGGCGGTCGCCCGGCGCGAGCGTGGAGCGGTAGCCGGCCTCCGCGGCGCGCAGGATGAACGGATCGCGGATCGGACGGCCGCGCACGAACACATAACCCTTCCGGCCCGCGGGCTTCGCCTGCGCCGGGCGCTGTGCGAAGCCCCGCACCTCGAGCGGGCCTTCGCGGTAGACGATCGGCAGCAGCGTGTCGGCGAGCTCGCGGCCCCACAACGCGTGGACCCGGTCGATGGGGCGCGTGGTGGGACGGACGTCGATCAGGGGACGATCGTCGCTGGTGAGCGTGAAGGCCACGTCGGGGCGCGTGAGCGCGAGCAGCGTCACCACCTCGACGGCCGCGCGGGTCTCCGTGGCCTGCGCCCGCAGGAACTTGCGCCGGGCAGGCGTATTGAAGAACAGCCCGCGCACGGTGACCGTCGTCCCCCGCTGCCGCGCGGCGTCGTCCACCGCCTCGCGCTTGCCGCCCGTCACGCGCAGCCGGGTGGCGACGTCGCCGTCCGATGAGGTCTCGAGCTCGAACCGCGACACCGATGCGATCGCGGGGAGCGCCTCGCCGCGAAACCCAAACGTCGCCACGCCGATCAGATCCGCGGTCTCCCGAATTTTACTCGTCGCATGACGCGACAGCGCGAGCTCCGCGTCGGGGCGGCTCATGCCCGCGCCGTCGTCGCTCACTCGAATCAGGCTCTTCCCGCCGTCCTCGATCTCGATGCGGACCGCGCCGGCGCCCGCATCGAGTGCGTTCTCGACCAGCTCCTTCACGACCGACGCGGGCCGCTCGACCACTTCGCCGGCGGCGATCTGGTCCGCGACCTGGGGGGCCAGGATAGCGATTGTGGCCGTCACGGCCGCGACACTTCGGCGGCGAGCACCCAACCGCGGACGCCGTCCGCGCGATGCACCTCGAGCCAGCCGCCGTAACCCCGCTCGACCAGGAGCGCGGCACCGGCCTCGACCATCGAGGCAGGACTCGCGCCTCCGTACGGCGCGACCCGGACCGGCGTCGCGGCGTTGAGAACAATGGCCAGCGGCTGCGCGCGGCGCAGGCCCTCGCGGGCCGCGAGCCCCGCCGCCGCGACGGTGGCGAGCGAGAGTCCGAGGACGACCGTGCGGCGGCGCCGCGCCGCCACAGCGCTCCACAGGGCGACCCAGAGCAGCGCCGCCCCGAGCGCCCACTCCCCGGGCGTGGCAAAGCCCGTGGTCAGCAGGGCCTCGCTCGCGGCGTCGGGTGCCGGGAGGAGTTCGCGCGCGCGTCGCACCAAGGGGTCACGCGGCGCGAGCCGGGCGGCCCGCGTCCAGGCCGCGGTGGCCTTGCCGTCCGCGCCGGCGCGGTACAACGTGGCGCCGAGGTTGTACCAGTGCGCCGGCACGCGCGGCGAGCCGGCCGCGCGCCCCGCGAACGAGTCGGCCGCGGCGCGCAGCGCGCCCGCGTCGTACAACGCTTCCGCACTCAGCGTCTGGGCCGCGGCGGACCGCGTCAGCCCCACGAGCGCCAAGAGCGCGATCGCGGCGACCACGCGGCGCCCCTTGCCCCCCGGCTCTGCGCCCAGCACATGCAGCACCTGCTCGAGCTCCGCGGCGAGCTCCACCGCGTCCCCCAGCCCGCGGGGACCGTAGCGCGACGCTGGGAGGCGGTCGCGCAGCCGCTTCACGTGGTCCGCGATCGCGCTGTCGACTCCGGCGGCGCGCAGCGCGCGGGCGAGCCCGTCGCCGTCCCGGGCCGGCTGATCCGGGACGTGGCTTGCCAGGACCGCCTGAAACTCGCGCTCCAGCTGTCCCAGCCGGGTGAGCGACGCCGGCGCGGCCCGCGTCGCGGTCCCGGGGCCGTCCGCAGCGAGCCCGCGGCGTCGCCGCAGCCACACGAGGAGCGGCGGGCCGACCAGCAGCGCGAGCCATCCCCAGGGCACCAATCCGCGCGCCAGCTCGTCCACCCACGCCGCGGCGCCCCCGCGCCAGAGCGGCGGCAGCGCGCGCGCCGCGTGCGGCTCGATCCCCGGCGCCACCGCCAGCGCGCGCGGCGCAATCGTCGCCGCTCGATAATCCCCCGCCACGAGGTCGTAGTAGGGGTACCGCACCTCGGGCAGGAGGAACGACCCCGCCGAGTCAGGCATCACGAGATAGTGAAACACCTTCGTGCCGGCGATCCGTCCGTCGCGCGGCGCGATCCGCATGCCCGTTTCTCCGGGATACGGGCGGAAGCCGGGCGGCCAGCGAATCGCGGGCTCCGGCCAGAGCGCCACGTTGCCGGCCCCGGACACCGTCGCCGTCATCGCCATCGGCTCTCCCACGCGACCGTTCGCCGGCTCGAGGCCCAGATCGAGCACGAGCCCCTGCGCAGCGACAGGTTGGTCATCCGCGTGCCGGCGCGCGGCGGGCAGCGGCAGCACGGTGACGGGCACCGTGTCGCTGCGCAGCGAGTATCGCTCCTCGCGCCTGAACACCGAGAACCCGACCGGTACCGCGTAGGCGACCGTGGCCGGCGGAATCACGATCCGGCCGGGCGCGAGCGGAAACAGCGCCTGGTGGGCGACGAACAGGTCCATCCATCCGCCGCGCACTTGACGCGACGCCGCGACCTCGGTCGGGACGGCCCCCGGGTAGGACCACGCGCCCTCGGCCGTCTGGAGCGAGAGGATCGGCGTGTGGGTCAACCGGGCGCGCAACTCGCGCGGAAACCACGCGGCGGCGATCACGTCGAGCTGCTGGCCCACGAGCACCGAATCCCCGGGCAGGATCAGGCTGAGCGCGACGCGGTCGTTGTGCGCGGGCGGCGGGGCGGCCTCGATCAACCGGCGGGCGATCGGGGATATGGCGGTGGCGAGCCCGGTCGCCGCGCTGTCCACCGTCACCGTGAGCGGTGGGGTCGCGATCTCTCGAACGCCCTGCCGCACGCGCACCGGCCCGATCACGAGCGTGCCGGGCCGTTGGGTCTTGAGCCGCACCTCGCGCGTCATGGTGCGGACCGGTCCCCCCACCCCTTCGAGTGCCACCTCCGTCACCTCGCGGGATCCGACGATCGTGAAGCCCGTGAGACCGGGGAGGGCCACCGCCACCGGCTCGGCGGAACGGGAGCGCGCACGGATGGTGAGCGTCAACTCTTCGCCCGCCGGCACTCGCGCGCGATCGACCCGAGCCGTCACATCGGGCGGCGGCGCGCTCTGCAAGGCGACCAGCAGCCACAGCGCGGGGGTCACCAGTCCTTCACGCCCGGCTCGGCCGGGTGTCGCAGCAGGCCTGTCCGATCACGCCGCGTTCTCAGCTCCTCGTGGCCGATCGAGCGCAACAGCTGCTCGGCCTGGGCTGGGCTCAGGCCGCCCTGCACCCCGCCACTACTTCGGGCCCCCCCGCCCGACGGTCCGCTCCCCCCACCCCCGCTGGGCGGCGCCTTGTTCTGGCTGCTGCCACCGCGGTGCCGGACCGCGAGCTCGAGGTTCCATTTCGCCGCGCGGTCGTGCGGCCGCAACAGCAGGGCTTCGCGGTACGCGCGCTCGGCGTCGGCCAGGCGCGCGTCGCGGCCCGCGCTGTCGTCCTCGGCCTGACGCAGCGCGAGCAGCCCGAGATTGTACAGCGCGCGGAACCGCAGGTCCGGATCGAGCGATGTGGCGGCGTGCGCGAGGCTCGCCTGGGCGGTCTCAGCGTCCGAGTCGGCCAGTGCCGCCGTGCCGGCGTTGTACCATGCGGCGTCCTCCTTGCGGCGGGCAGCGAGCTCCCCCAAGTACGCGGCGCGCGCGCGCCTGCGGTCCTGACGGTCCCACGCCTTCTCCGCGGGGCTCCGGGGGAACTGCGGCTGCTGCGCGGCCTGCACGGAGGGGAGTGCGAGACACGCGAAGGCGAGCCCGACGAGCGCGGCAGTGCGTCGCGAGGCGGCCTGCACGACGAGCAGCACCACGCCGAGCATCAGCGGCAGCCAAGCCCGTGGCCGGCTCTCCTCGGTGCGCGTCTCACTCGCCCGTGCCCGCCGGTACGACGCCACGAGGTCGCGCACGGCGCCCGCCTGGTCGGGGAGGTCCGCAGCGACGAGCGTCCCTTGCGCGGCGTCGGCCGCGGCGCCAAGCATATCGTCCCGTCGCGCGGTCTCGATGAGGCGCCCTTCCTCGTCTTTCTGGTAGCCGAGCAGGCCGCCGTGGTCGTCCCGTACCGGAATGCGCGAGGGGTTGCGCCCGCCCTCGGCCACGAGGATCAGGCGGATCCCGTCGGCCTTGAGACGCTGCGCTTGCGCGGTGATGGGCGGCAGCGAGTCGTGCGCTTCGCCGTCGGTGAACACCACGAGCACGCGGTCGGTGAGCTCGGAGCTGGCCTGCAGCAGCTCGCCACCCTGGCGCAGCGCCGGAGCGAGCCCGGTGCCTCCCTGGGAAGCCATGTCGGGGTCGAGCGCGTCCAGGTAGAGCGTCAGCGCGGACCCGTCGATCGAGAGCGGCGACATGATGTAGCTCGAGCCGGCGAACGCGATGAGACCGACCCGATCACCGTCCAGGTCCTGAACCAGGCGCCGCGCCTCCCGGAGTGCGCGCCGGAGCCGGCTGGGCGTCGCGTCCTCCGCGAGCATCGAACGGGAGATGTCCACCGCGATCACGACCGAGAGGCCGCGCGTCTCGGCGACGATCCGCTCTTCTCCCCAGCGTGGCCCCGCGAGCGCCACGACGCCGAGGAATGCGGCGACCGCGAGCGCCGTGGGCCCGAGGCGCCCCGCGGCGATCGCCTGCCGCACCGTCTCGTGCGACCAGAGCGCCGCGCGCCGGATGCGGACGCGCCGCGCCCAGGCCGCGGCGAACCAGGCGGCGCCACCGATGAGCGGCGCGAGCGCGAGCACGACGGGAGCGTCGAACGTCATCACGGAATCCGCACGGCGAACGTCCCCGCGAGCACGATCTCGAGCGCGAGCGCTACCAGCCCGACGGCGAGTGGCACGCGGTAGGCCTCGTCGAAGCGCCGGTAGACGACCTGCTCCACCGTGGTCTTCTCAAGGCGATTGATCTCCTCGAACACATGGCGCAGCGACTGGGTGTCGGTGGCCCGGTAGTAGCGCCCCCCCGTCAGCGACGCGATCTCCGTCATGAGCGGCTCGTCGATCTCGACCGGCCGCATCTCGTAGCGCAGCTGACCGTCGGCCCCGTATTCCGTCGGCATGGGCGCCTGCCCCCGCGTGCCGACGCCGATGACGTAGATCTTGATGCCGAACGTCGCCGCCGCCTGCCCGGCGGTTCGGGGATCCACGGTGCCCTTGTTGTTGACGCCATCGGTGAGCAGCACGAGGACTTTGCTCTTGCCCGGCGCGCGCCGCAGCCGGTTGGCCGCCGTCCCGATCGCCGTGCCGATCGCCGTCCCGTCCTCGAGCATGCCCGGGTGCAACTCGCGCAGCGCCTGTTCCAGCACAGCGTAGTCGGTCGTGATGGGGACCTGGGTCAGCGCCTGCCCGGCGAACGCGACGAGGCCGATGCGGTCCGACGTACGCGCGCGGACGAACTCGATCGCGGTCTGCTTCGCGACGTCGATCCGGTTCGCGGGCGCGAAGTCTTCCGCCTGCATGCTGCCCGAGATGTCCACGGCCAGTACGATGGAGATCCCCTCACTGCGCGTTTCGCTGCGCGCGGCGCCGATGCGGGGCCCAGCGGCGGCGATGATCCAGGCGCCGAGGCAGGCGCTGCGGAGCGTGACCGGGAGGCGTGCGACCCAGAGGCGCTCCGCCGCTCCCGCGGCGGAGCGGACGTCGCTCATCTGTGTGCCGGACAGGCCCGCGAGCCGCTTGGCGCGCAGCCACCACCACAACGGCAACAGGCCGAGCGCCAGGAGCAGCAGCGGCCGGGCGAAGCTCACGGGGTCAGCTCGCGCGCCAGCCGGCGCGCCATGGCGGAGAGTGCGGCGACATCGGTCCCGTGGGCGGAGGCGAACGCCACGCGGTCGAGCTGCTCGAGCAGGTCGCCCAACTCCCGCAGCGGCGCGTCGGGACGCGCGCGCTCGACCACCGCCAGGCATTCGGCCGTATCGAGCGCCGGGTGCGCCTCGGGTACCGCGCGCGCCAGTGCGGCCCGCAAACGCCAGATCGCCCGGGCGGCGACGGCCTTGGGCTCCCCGGCGGCGAGCCACCGGGTGTCGGGGACCTCACGTTCCAGTGGGACTTGAGGTGCCGACTCGAGGGCGCGGGGCCGCCGCCGCCGCGCGGCCACGCCCGTGGCGAGAAGCCCGGCGACCAGCGCCAGTGCGGCGAGCGGCGGCAGGGGATCCCGGTGCGCCGCGCGCAGCGGCGCGAGCAGTCCCTGCGGACTCGGGCTCCGCAGCGAATCCGGGATCACACTCGTCACGCCGAAGCTGGTCGTGCCACCGGCCGTCGAGTCCGCCCGCCCGTCGGGACCGAGGAGCCACAGCGGGGGCAGTGCCAGCTTGTGGGCGCCGGGCTTCCAGGCGACGACGGCGTAGCGGACGACCCAGCCACCCGGGCTTCGGCGCACCGCGGGATCCGCGAGCGGCTCGATGGCTTCCGTCGCTTCGAGCTTGCCGGCCCGGACCTGCCAGCCGCTGGGGACGGCGAGCGCCCGCTCGAGCCAGATGGTGTCGCCGACGGTGGGCGCTGGGGGACTGGCGGTCCAGGTCGCCGTCTGAGCCGTTCCACGACGCCACGACGCTACGACGCCAAGGATCGCGAGCGCGGCGGTCAGAGCAATGTCTCGTGCAACGTGGCGTCGTAGCGTCGTGCAACGTGGTTTCATCGCTTCAGCCGGCGGGCGCGCTCGGCGAAGGCGCGGCGCAGCAGAACGCCGTAGGGGACGCTGGTCTGGAGCGCCACGCGGTCCACGCCCGCTTGGACCAGCTTCCGGGTGCGTTCTTGAAGCTGGCGCTCGGCCGCCACGGCCACGCGCGTCCGCGTCGCCCCGTGGCTCGTGTCGAGGAGGACCCGCTGGCCGGTCTCGGCATCCTCCATGTCGACCCAGCCCGCATCTGGGAGCAGGCGTTCGCGCGGGTCGTCGATGGTGATGGCGACGACATCGTGGCGCGCGGCGAGCTGCGCCAGGGGGACCTCCCAGCCATCGGCCCGAAAGTCCGACAGGACGACCACGATCGCGTGGTGCCGCGGCAGCTTCGCCGCGTAGCTCAACGCCTCCCCCAGGTTCGTGCCCAGCCCGCGCGGCGTGAACGCCACCAGGTCGCGGATCACGCGCAGCGCGTGCGGCCGACCCTTGGCGGGTCGCACGATCAACTCGACTTTGTCGGCGAACATCAGCGCGCCCACCCGGTCGTTGTGGCGCGCCGCCGCCAGCGCCAGCACGGCCGCGACCTCCACCGCGAGGCCCGCCTTGGTGTAGGGGCGCCCGAACTGGCACGAGCCCGACTGATCCACCACGAGGAGCAGCGTGTTCTCGCGTTCCTCGTGGTACGTCTTCACGAACGGGTGGCCCATCCGCGCCGACACGTTCCAGTCGATCGCGCGGAAGTCGTCCCCCTGCTGGTACTCGCGCACCTCCGCGAACTCGATGCCCTGTCCACGGAACATCGACCGGTATTCCCCCGTGAAGAGCGAGCTGACCAGGGACCGTGTGCGGAGCTCGATGCCCTTGACCTGGCGGAGCACTTCGGGAGTGACGAGACGCCGGCGGGCGCGGAGCGGGGAGCTCTCGCGACGTCGACGATCCTTGCCTTCGTACCTCACGGCACGCCCACGGCCTCGAGGATCTTTCCGATGACGCGGTCCGAGTCCATGTCCTCGGCCTCCGCCTCGAAGGTGAGGAGGACCCGGTGCCGCAGCACGTCGAAGGCCATGGCCTTCACGTCCTCCGGCACGACGTAGGAGCGGCCGCGCAGGAATGCGTGCGCCCGTGCCGCCTGCGCGAGGTAGATCGACGCGCGCGGGCTCGCCCCGAAGGCGATGAGCGGCTTCAGCTCCGACAGGCCGATCGCCTGCGGCTCGCGGGTCCCCCGGACCACGTCCACGATGTAATCCACCACTTTCTGGTCCATGAACAGCTCCGCGATCGCGCTGCGTGCGGCGAGGATGTCGTCCGCCTCCGCCACGCGCTGCACTTCGATCGGCCGGCCCGACGCCATGCGGGCGACGATCTCCTTCTCGGCGTCGCGCGTCGGGTAGCCGACGCGCACCTTCAGCATGAACCGATCGAGCTGTGCCTCGGGGAGCGGGTAGGTCCCCTCCTGCTCGATGGGGTTCTGCGTCGCGAGCACGAGAAACGGCTCGCCCAGAAAGAACGTCTCCCCGCCAAGCGTCACCTGCTTTTCCTGCATCGCTTCGAGCAGCGCCGCCTGCACCTTCGCGGGGGCGCGGTTGATCTCGTCCGCGAGCACCAGGTTCGCGAACAACGGCCCCTTCTTCGGATAGAACTCCTGGGTCTTCTGGTCGAACACCATGGTCCCGATCACGTCGGCCGGCAGGAGGTCCGGCGTGAACTGGATGCGGGAGAACGCGATGCGGAGGCATTCGGCCACCGTGCGCACCGCCAGCGTCTTGGCGAGCCCGGGCACGCCTTCGAGCAGGACGTGCCCCCCCGTGAGCAATCCGATGAGCAGGCGCTCGACCATCAGCTCCTGCGCGACGACCCGCTTCGCGACCTCCTGCGCGATCGCCTTGCTCAGCACCGCGTCGCCGGTCTTCGCCGTCCGAGTGGTCATTTCAGCCCCGCCTCCGCCGCTTTGCGCACCGCCGGCTCCTTGTCCTTGCTGTAGAGTTCCAACAGGCCCCGGGCTTCGGGGCGCGCGACGTGCCGCAAGCCCTCCACTGCCGCCGCCCGCACCAGCGCGCTCCGCCGGTGCATCATGCCGCCCGGCTCGGCGTACCGGGCGAGGACGTCCAGCGCCTCCCGCGCCCCCAGGCGGCCGATGGCCCGCAGTAACTCCGCCTGTACCCCTTCGTCGGGCTCCTGCTCCACCCGACGGATCAACACGGTGGAGGAGGTCGGGTCTCCCCCCGCGGCGACGGCCCGCACCGCCGCCGCGCGCACGGCCACGCTCTCATCCTTGAGCGCCGGCATCGCCGGCCGCGCGATCTCACGCCCGCCCGCCTCGGCGAGCCCGAGCAGCGCCGCTTCTCGTACAAACTCCGACGCATGGCGCAGCAACGGGATCAGCAGCGTCACCGCCTGGGGGCTCCCCGTCAGGCCCACGAACTCCGCCGCCGCCGCGACCACCTGCGCATCCTGGTCCGCGAGCTTGCCCTGCAGCGGCTCGAGGGCCCGATCCGCCGCCTTGCGCACCGCTCCCCGGTACGGGGCACGCAGCTCCACGGGCGCCGCCAGGAACGCGTCCAAAACGAGCGCCATGGAAAGCGACGCCAGCGCGGCCACGGCCGCCACCAGCGCCTCGCGCTGCTCGGCCGGCACGCGCGGCTCACCCAGGCGGTGCACCAGGCGCTCGACCAGGGTGCGCTCCGAGAGCGCGAGCGCCGCCTGGTCGATCGCCTCCACTAGCGTCGGATCCTTAGCAGTCGGCAGCAGGCGGTCGAGCGCCGCGATCGCGTCCGCCACAATGGCGACGTCGCGCAACCCCAACAGCTGGGGAGCGAGCGCCGCGAGCTTGTCAACCGCGTCCGACTGCTCCTGGGGCGTGGTGGCGTTCCCGAGCGCAGCCACGGCCCGCTTCACTTCCACATCGACCGGCAGCACGTCGGGCCGGAACGCGGCGCTGGCGCGTTTTCCGGCCATCAGGGCGTCCGCTGCCGCGGCGGTCGACTGCTCCGTCGTGACGGCGGTCGGGGGACTCGGTGCGGCCGCCGGCTCCGGGATCACCGGCGCACCCGACGCCGGGGTCGGCGTGCGCAGTCGCTCGAGCCGGGCGGAGGTGCGGCGGCCCAGGGTCAAGGTGATACGGCCGAGCGTCCCATCGTCGGGCGGGACGGTACCGGTGGCCACCTGGAACAGCGCCAGCACGTGGTCCGGCACCATGCCGGGATTGAGGGTCACCGCCCGCACGCCGCGCGCATACAACAGGCCGGCGAGCTCGGCAATCTGCGCGTTGCGGGGCAGCAGGTGCTGGCCGTGCCAGTGCAGCCCAGTGACGCCGACTTTCCACTCCACAGTGCCCAGCGCGGCGAGGGCCGGTAGCGCCTCGCCGATCTGCCGCAAGGCCTCGACGACCGCCGGGTGCGTCGGTGGGTAGAGCCGCATCAGGCGGAACGTCGTCCCGATGGC